>CALMEH010000144.1 GCA_937863115.1 uncultured Acidobacteriota bacterium | reverse complement strand
GGTGGTCCGATTGTAAAAAATAGAATTTGGTTTTTTACAAGCCACGCGCCGCAATATCTGCCGGGCGATATTACTTGGAGATTTGCGGACGGCACGCAAAACCGTTACTTAAATTCAGTCAGACAAGATTATTCATTTTTCCGTGTAGATTCACAAATCACCAATAATTTGAGAGTTTATGGAACTTATACCTATAATCCGCTACGTTCGTTGGGAATTATTCCGACATTTGGTTCTTTGTTTGCGACAGCGACAGCGACAGCCGCACCTTTGCCCGGAAGCCAATCAGAACAGGGCGGAAGACAACCGGCGCAAGCATTTACTTTTGCCGGAAACTGGTCGCCGACAAATAATCTGGTTATAGACGTTCGCGGCGGTCGCACCTATCTTAATCAAAAATTGGTCAATTACGGTATTCCGAATGAGACTCGTTTTCGTTGCATAACTGCGGGACCGCAATGCGCCGCAGGATTTTCGAGCATTCCGACAAATACGCTTATCAATAAAGATATTTCGATTCGTAAAACTTTTGGCGCAAGTGCCAGCTATTTTGTCAACAATTCTGTGTTGGGCAGACACAATCTTAAAGGCGGTTACGAATCCAATTATCTTTCAAACGATGTAGATTCGGGGAATTTTAGCAACGGCGTAACCACACTGTTTTTCGGGCAAACATTTCCCGATTTGAACGGTAATCCGCGCGGCGCAGGTGTGGGCGAAATCGGCTACGGTTATCTACAAAGAAACGGCGTTTTCGGGTTTGCCAAAAGCAACAGCCAAGCAATTTTTGTTCAAGACAGTTGGAGTCCGGTTAAAAATTTGACGCTGAATTTGGGAGCAAGATTTGAAAAAGAAAATGTTCCGGCATTTAACGCTGATCAGGGCGGAACGGAAATTAACTTTAATTGGATGGATAAATTTGCGCCGCGTCTCGGTTTTTCGTGGGACGTTCTAGGTGATGGAAAGTTAAAAGTTCATGGCTTTTTTGGCAGATTTTATGACCGATTTAAATATGAACTGCCGCGTGGTTCTTTTGGCGGCGACACTTTCTTAAGAGATTATTTTGTTATTCTCGGAGCAAATCCGTCACCATTTTTCTATACTCGAACTTACGCTTTGGCAAATGCCTATCGTCAAAATAATTTTCGCGTAACTTCAAATGCGCCCGGTGTTAATCTTGTTGACCCTGATTTGAAAGCTGTTCGTCAGACAGAATATGCCGTCGGTTTTGAATACGGAATGAGCAAAGATTTCGTGCTTGCGGGACGTTATTTCCGCAAAAATTTAGACCGCACGATTGAAGATGTAGGCGTTCCCGATGCGCTTGGCAACGAAACTTATTACATTGCCAATCCGGGTTTTGGAATCGTTCAGCAAACATTGATTAGTGGCGTTCCGCCAACTCCGAAAGCGATTCGGCAATATGACGCAATGGAAATTCGTCTCGATAAACGATTTTCAAACGATTTTTTCTTTAATGCAAATTATACTTACAGCCGACTTTTCGGGAACTACGGCGGTTTGGCGAGTTCCGACGAAGCCGGACGCAATAGTCCGAACGTCAATCGTGTTTTCGACTTACCGTTTGAGCCGTTCACGCCGGCGGGAGTTGAAAATTTAGGACTTTTGCCAACAGATCGTCCGCACGTTTTCAAATTTTCCGGCGGATACAATCTGAACTGGAGAAATTTGTTTAATGGGAAAATTGATAAATCCGGCGCAAATTCGACCAATTTTTCAATTTTCACGACATTGCAAAGCGGCACCCCGGTAACGAGCAGAGTTGATTTACTCGATGTCGCAACGGTTGTTTTAAACGAAAGAGGCGATCTTGGAAGAACTTCAAAATTTACTCAAACCGATTTTGCCGTTTCGCATCAATATCAATTCGGCAGAGATAATCGTTTCAAACTTGCGCTTGATTTGAATATTCTGAATTTATTCAATGAAAGAAATGAGATGGGACGCTATGAATTGATAACGCTTGGTGTTTTTGCGGAAGGTTTGAACGGTTTTCCGGCAACCAGAGCAGACACAATCCGAGCCATTTTCAATAATCCGAACGGGCTTCGAACTCAGATTCAGAATCTGATTGGAACTCCCGGATTTACTACGGACGCAAGATTTAACCAACCGAATCTGTTTCAATTCGGTCGGTCGGTTCAATTCGGCTTTCGATTTATGTTTTAGATAAATTGTTACGGAAAGTCCGCTTTTTATCAGGCGGACTTTCCTCTAAATTTTAATTTTCAAAGGAGAAAAATGATAAATTCAAAATTCAAAATAGTCATTCTGTTAATAATCGTGCTGTTAAGCAGTAATTTTATCTTGGCGCAACAGACGCTTTCGCCGAAAATGACAGCGGCGAGCGAATTGCTCAAAGAAAAAAAATGGGCGGAAGCAGTAAAGGCTCTTGAAGAGATAACCAAAGATGAGCCAAACAACGGTCGCGCTTGGTATCTTCTTGGCACTTCGCTTCACTCGCTTGGAAAATACGAAAAAGCTATCGAAGCGTTTCAAAAAAATATCGTTATCGCGGGCAATCCGGCATCAATGTATAATATTGCCTGCGGATATTCCTTGTTAAATCAAAAAGATAAAGCCTTTGAATGGTTGGAAAAAGCAATCAAAAACGGTTTTGCACAATTTGCCAATCTTGGTGCTGACAAAGACCTCGACAACATCCGAAGCGATGCGCGATTCAAGAAAATGCAGGATTTGGTTGAACAACAAATCAAACCTTGTATGTTTATGCCGGAAGCACGTCAATTCGATTTTTGGGCTGGCGATTGGGACGTTTTCAACACGCAAGGTCAAAAGGTTGGAACAAATTCGGTTCAGCCGATTTCCGAAGGTTGCGGTTTGCTTGAAAACTGGCAAAGCACACTGCAAAATAACGGGAAAAGCATTAATTATTTCGACCAAAGCACAAGCAAGTGGTATCAATTTTGGATTGGTAGCGGCGGTGGCGCGTTGCGATATGAAGGAAATTTTAAAGACGGTGCGATGCGTTTTGAAGGTTTTACCATCGGAAAGGATGGCAAAAAAACTCTCCAGCGTCTGACATTTTTCAAGATTGATGAAAACACCGTCCGCCAATTTGCAGAAATTTCGAACGACGAAGGAAAAACGTGGACAACATCATATGATTTCCGTTATGTGCGAAAAAATACAAAATAGAAAAAAGATATTGTCAAAATTTTTTAACATAAAGCTATTACAATACTTTTGGCAAAAAGGAAAAAATTAAACTAAAATTTGACGAAAAACTTCCGCATCAACATTTCCGCCGCTGATGACGGCGCAGACTTTTTTATCTTTAAATTTTTCTTTTTTGTCCAAAATCGCGCCCAAAGTTAATGCGCCGGTCGGCTCGGATTTCAAATTTGCGAGATTAAATAGAATTCTAACGGCTTTGGCAAGCGTTTCATCGGAAACTTCCAAAATATCCGAAACGCCTGTTTTGATGATTTCCCAATTATGATTTCCGAGTGAAAGTGTCCGCGCTCCGTCCGCCAATGTCATCGGTTCTTGTTCGTTTGCGATAATTTTTCCGGCTTTCAGCGAACGCGCCGCATCGTTTCCGAGTTGCGGTTCTGCGCCGATTAGTTCGGCTTGATGACCGTTGCGGCATAAACTTTTTGAAATTCCAGAAATCAAACCGCCGCCGCCGATTGGCGATAAAATAACATCGAAATTTTCCTGCGAAAGTTCATCGCCAATCGTCGAATTTCCTTCGATAACAAACAAATCATCGTAAGCCGAAGCCAAATAAGCGTTCGGCATTTCGGCGAAAAGTTGCGCGACTCGTGCGCTTCGTTCGACTTTGCGCGTATCAACAAGGTCAACAGTTGCGCCGTAAGATTTTACGGCTTCGATTTTAACTTTCGCCGAAGTTTCCGGCATTACAACCGTGCATTTTTTATTCAAAACCTTGCAAGCAAACGCAAGTGCTTGACCAAAATTTCCTGATGAAGCCGTTAAAATTTCATCATTCGGCGCATTTAGCGCGAGATTGTAAGCCGCACGAAATTTAAAACTTCCCGTGTGCTGAAAAGTTTCGGAAGCAAGCGTTAAATCAATGCCGAGAAACGATTTAAGTTTTTCCGATTCGATAAATGTTGTCGGGCGAATTGCTTCAAGCAGAGTTTTCATTTGTTAAGAATCTACGAAAAAGGCTACACTCGTCAAGACGAATGTGCGAAAAATTTACATCTAGTCTGCCAGAACGGTTCACAAAAAACACTTTGGATGTATGCGGCGAATTGGGCAAAAAAAGGTTAGACGACTTGGGGCAAATTATTGGTGATCTTTCGGAAAAATGGTTGCTTAGTGTAAAAAAGCCGTTTCCGAATCTTTCGTATAATTTTGTCGCGCTGTGCGTTTGCGAAAATGGAAGCGAAGCGGTTTTGAAAATTGCTCTGCCCTTAAATAATCGCGAAATATTCAATGAAGCAAGTTTTTTGCAATTGTCAGACAGCAAAGCAGCGGTAAAACTTTTAAACTCAGACATAAATCGCCGCTCCATCCTTTTGGAACGATTAATGACCGGGAAACATTTGAAGGAAGTTTTTTGCCAAGAAGAAGCAAAAACGGTCGAAATCGCTATCGGCATAATGCGCCGGATTTTGAAAAAGCCGCCGCGGAATCCTGCTTTTCCACGGTTGGAAGATTGGTTTAATAATTTTTTCATAAAATCTCCAAAAACAAATTTCCCATTCGAATTTTTGAGAAAGACGCGGGGATTTTTTGAAGAATTAAGCCTTGCGCCGAAATTTCTAATTCACGGCGATTTGCATCACGAAAATATTTTGTTGGCACAGCGCGAACCTTTTTTGATAATTGATCCGAAAAGCGTCTTCGGTAATATCAGCTATGAAATCGCGGTATTTTTAAACAATCATTTTTGGTGGCTTAACGGTCAGTCAAACTTAAAAGGAAAATTAGATGTTGTGATTGAGCGATTTTCCGAAGCCTTTGAAATCAAACTGGAAGATTTAAGAAAATGGGCATTTTGCCAGATGGTTTTGTCGGCGTGGTGGACGTTTGAAGATAACGGAGAAAACTGGCAGCCTGAATTGGCTTTCGCGGAATTTTGGGGAAAATTATAGAAAGCGGCAAAGTTATTATTCATTTTTGCGGCTTTCTATAAGCCGAAATTCGTATTTATAACGATTTATCTGGTGGTTGCCGGAATAATATATTTCTCGATTATTTTATCAACCTGTTTGTGCATATAAGGTTTGCCATAAGCCGTTGCGGTTACGACGACGACCATCGGCACGTCTTTAAAGACAAAAATCTTGTTGCCTCCGTTGCCGCTGCAAAAATAAACCTCAAAATCTTTTTTGTTCACTTTGTAAGTTTTGTTCCACCATAGATAACCATAGTTTTCGTCGTTTTCAGGCAGAATAAAATGTTTCGAGAACGATTCTTTGACCCATGTTTCAGTGATAATTTGTCTGCCTTTCCACTTGCCGTTATTTTTGTAAAGTTGCCCGAATTTGGCGAAATCCAGCGTGGACATTTGCAAACCGCCTGCCGTATTGGCTACATTCTGCGGCGTGTATTGCCATCTATAATTTTTGATACCGAGCGGTTTGAACAATTTCTTGTCCGCATATTTTTCCAAACCGCCGGGAACTCTTTTATGCAAAATATCGCCGAGAACAACCACGCCGGCGGTAAAATAAGCCCATTGTTCGCCAGGTTTTCGTTCAGCCATCGGCAAATTTAACGTCCATCGAACCCAATCGGCTTTCGGATACATATTTTCTTCATTGCCGATGGATTTTTCGTCAAAATCGAAACCTTCAAACCCCGAACTCATGGTCAGTAGTTGTTTTAAAGTTACGGATTCTTTTTTCGGATTGTAATTTTCATAATCTTTGAGGCTATAAAATTCACTCAATGTTTGATTGACGCTTTTCAAATATCCATCCTTGAGCGCAATTCCAGTTATTGCCGACGCAAAAGTTTTTCCGACCGAACGTGTATTGAGCAGAGTATTTCGTTCGGCTGAGTTAAAGTATTCCTCAATTAACAGTTTTCCATCTTTGATGACGACAATGCCGGTAATTTCCTTGAAAGAATTCTCGGCAATTTTCAGATTAAGTTCTTTAATTTTTTCTTTGTCATAATCATCGTTAGAAATCTGCCATCCGCTGTTGGATTTTATTTTTTGTATTTCTATTTTCTTTTCGTCAATTTTGGGTTTAGTAACTGTAATTTCCAATTGTCCCTGAGCAATCAATTCGCCTGTTTTAACCGGAGCTGTATTAAGATAAGGTCGAATTTCAATTGTTAAGATATGTTTGCCCGAAGCCAGAGCGTCTTCGCCGCCGCTCATCATAAATCTGTTCCACATAAATCTGCCCCAGGAATCTTCGTTTGTCGGACTAATAAAAGGCACCCGAAAAACGGTTCTCGTATTTTTGCCTTCTGGTCCGCCAGCGCCGGGATGAAGATTTTCCTTGTAAATCAAAATGCCGTCCACAAAAAACGTAAATTGATAATTGCCGGTTTTGGTTAATTCGTCCGCACTCAAATCAGGAGCTAACTTGTGCAAATAATTCGTCAGCGAATTGCCCATAAAAACTCTGATATTAAAATCGGAATTTTCCTTTAACTCAAAAGTCGTCAAAAAATCCGCTTCTTTATAATCTTCCGGTGGAATCGGCTTTGCCATAAAAGTAATTTTGCCGATATTGGCTTGATGCAAAGGGCTTGTAATTCCTTCGTTTTGAACAATATCACCGGATTGCCCAAACAAATTGATGGAAAAAAATAACGCAAATATGACAGTAGAAATTATTTTCATTTTTCAAGCTTAAAGAAAAAAATCGAATAAAAATAGAACAAAATTAACCCGTTGAACTATTGCAAAATCAATTTTCGGTAATCTTTCGGACTGGTGCCGATAAATTCTCTGAAGCATCGATTAAAATGACTTTGGTCGGCGAAACCGGAAGCGAATGAAATTTCGGTTAGGGAAAGTTTTTTGTTGCGAAGCAGAATGAGAGATTTTTCAACTTTGATTTTTCTGACGTATTCGCCAAAATTATATCGGAAAAACTTTGCAAAACTTCTCGAAAGATAGACGGGATGCAAGTTTAATTCCTTAGATAAAATTTTAAGCGTTAAGTCTTCGGAAGAATTTTCGCGTAAAAATTCATCAGCCTTTTTTACCCAATCCGGTTTTTTAGATTTTGACGAAATTGGCGTTTCGCCCAACTCTTGAATAGCCTGCAACAATAACCCTTCGATTGCAAAGGAAGACACTTTATCAAATATCTTTGTTTCTTTGTAAATATTATGAAAAAGTATCTTAACTTGCGGATTGGAAATATTTAGTTCGGCGGATAGATTGTCTAAATCAATATCAAAAGAATCACACCAGTCTTTTTTGATTTCCAACTGAAAGCCTCTCGTAAACTTTTCGGGATTGCTGTTGTAATGTGGTTCTTGCCAATTGTGAAATAATAAAGTTCCGGCGGGACAATTGTAAGTGTTTTTTTTGTTTCCTTCGATAATGCCGCCTGCGATGATAAACGTAAAGTATGGATTTTCGTGATAATGCCAGTCAACTTTTTCCACGGTGTATGCGGTGTCAGTCAAAGTAATGCCCTCAAGCAAGAAGGTTTTGTCCGTTTCCCCGAAAAACTGTCCTGTTTTTAGGTATTTCATCACTTTTACAAAAAAAAACACCGCCGAAGTTCTTTCTATAACAATTTTTGCGTAAAATGTTAATCTATGGCAAATGAACAATTCGGAATGATTGGACTCGGAACGATGGGCAGAAATTTTCTGCTGAATGTGGCGGAAAAAGGTTTTTCGGGCGTTGGTTATGATTTGGACGAATCGAAACGCCAACTTTTATTGGAGGAAGGAAAAGAATTTAACCTGCAAACGGCGGAGAATTTGCCGGATTTTCTTGAAAAATTAGAATCGCCGCGAAAGATTATGATTCTCGTTCCGGCTCAGGTCGTTGATTTTGTGATTAACGATTTGCTGAACATTCTCGACGCAGGCGACATCGTGATTGACGGTGGAAATTCGCATTTTCCCGACACCGAACGGCGCGAAAAAGTCTTGGCGGAAAAAAATATCGAATTTCTCGGCGTTGGCGTTTCAGGCGGCGAAGAAGGCGCACGCCACGGCGCAAGCATTATGATTGGCGGCAAGCGCGAAATTTATGCTCACGTCGAAAAAATTCTCGAAGCGGCTTCGGCAAAAGTCAACGGCGAATCTTGCGCGGCTTATGTCGGAAATTCGAGCGCGGGGCATTTCGTCAAAATGGTTCACAACGGCATCGAATACGGCTTGATGCAGATTTTGGCGGAAACTTACGATTTTATGTTGCGCGTTTTGAAAATGGATTACAATCAAATGTCCGAAACTTTTGCCAAATGGAACGACAGTGAATTGAATTCTTTTCTCGTTGAAATTACGGCGGAAGTTTTGCGAAAATCGGACGCAGAAACGGGCAAACCGCTCGTCGAAATGGTTTTGGACAAAGCCGCGCAAAAAGGCACAGGCAAATGGACTTCGCAAGCCGCGATGGATTTCGGCGTGCCGATTCCGACGATTGATTCCGCCGTTTCGATGCGCCAAATTTCCGCGCAAAAAGAAACCCGCAATTTAATCGCCGAAAAATATGGAAGTCATTTGTCGGTTGTTCAAGGGCAGTTGTCCGTTAATGGCGAAACTGTTTCGAGCGTTTCGCAACACGATTTGAAAGCCGAATTTGCCGTTCACGATGTTGAAACTGTTGCAAGTGAACAGCAAAAAGCGATAATTGGCGACATTACAGGTGAAAATTTGATGAAAAATCTCGCGGACAGTGAACGCAACGACGAAATTCGTGAAACTTTAGGCGAATCGCCCGAAAAATTTGTGGAAGAACTGAAAAACACGCTACTCAGTTCATTTATCACGACTTACGCGCAAGGAATGAGTTTGCTGCAAACTGTTTCGACCGAAAAAAATTATGGTTTAAATCTCGCCGAAATCGCCAAAATCTGGCGCGGCGGCTGTATTATTCGTTCCGCGCTTTTAGAAGATATGCGCCGCGCTTTTGCCGAAAATCCCGATTTGCCGAATCTGATTTTGGACGATAAATTTGCCGAAATTCTCAACCGAAACCGCGAAAATTGGCGCAGTGTCAACGAAAAATTTCTCGAAAGCCGCGTTCCGTCGCTCTGTCTTTCGTCCGCGCTGGCATATTTCGACGCTTTTCGTTCGGAACGTCTGCCCGCAAATCTAATCCAAGCCCAACGCGATTATTTCGGAGCGCACACTTATCAGCGAACCGACAAAGAAGGCGTTTTTCACACGCCGGATTGGAATGAAGAAAGTAAAAAGTAAAAAGGGAAAGTTATGAGTAAAACAAATAAAATAATGTGGATGGCGGATTAATTTTGATTGTTTTTATGCTTATGCAATTCAAATATCAATCAGATTTGGTAACAAATTTTGACGAATTCCAAGACAAAAGATATGAAATTGTTAAAAAGCAATTAAATTCCGAGGGAACATCTGAATATCAAGCACATTTAATTGCTAGCGCAATCAGAGATGAAACTCGAATGCTGAAATCTACTGTTTTCTCAGGATTTTTGATGCAATCTTATTTTACGATGATGATTTGTCTAATTCTACTTTCGTTATTCGTCTATGGATTCAAGAAAGATAAAAGTAGCGAGAATTCGGAAATTAAATAACCCAAGTTGTAAGATTTTTAGGATGAAACCACAAAATAACACAAAAATTCACGAAATGGTTGAATGTTTTCGGGTGGTTTTGTGTTATTTTGTGTTTTCATCTAAGAAAATTTAAGAAATCAAGCAATGAAACCAATAACTAGCAACTTGGGTTAAATAGACTAATTGATTTTAAGTGAATTAAAATCGTTTGGAAAATTAACATTAAAAAGCAGGTTTTCATTTTCACTCAATTTACTTGCTTCGAGATATTTAGGAAAAACTAAATCGAGAAAATCTCTAACCGATGCCGAATCGCTTTCGTTGAGAAGTTTTTCGAGCGTTGGCAAGCAATATTTGGCGCGATAAATGGTGCAAAGCGGTTGCGGTCTGTTATCGGATTGGCGCGGAACAAAAGCAAGATATTTGTTTGAGTTTAGTGCGAAATTTTTTAGATTTTCAATCGCTTCGGTTGTAACAAACGGCAAATCAACCGCGAGAATTACGGCAAATTTCGTTTCGCAATTTTTAAGCGCGGCGTGAATTCCGCCGAGTGCGCCGCGATACGGGTAAATGTCGCGGACGATTTTGCAATCCGTTTCGATGTTTTGCGTTTGATTGAGAACGACTTTCACCGATTCGCAAGATTTTGAAATCGTTTTTATTGCGCGTTGCAAAAAACTTTCGCCGCCGATTTCGAGCGCATATTTGTCCGCGCCCATCCGCGATGATTTTCCGCCAGCTAAAATGAATCCTTCAAACATATAATTTCTAATTTTTTGCCCGCGAAACACACGAAAGACACGAAAAAGTGTTCTTAAATTTTCGCGTATTTCGTGTGTTTCGCGGGCAAAAAATTATCCGTTAAATTTTCCCGCAAAAGTCTTTTCGCCGTTGTGCAAATGCGGCGCGATTGTAATTTTAACAAATTTCGATGTTGGGCAATTACTTTTTTCGGCAACGCTTTCGATTGGGACGAGCGCGTTTGCTTCGGGGAAATATGTTGCGGCACAATCTTTTGGAATCGGATATTTTACAACGATAAAACTTTCGGCGCGGCGCGTTTTGCCGTTGAAAACGCTTGTAATATCAACGACTTCGCCTTGTTTCAAATTTCTTTGGTTAATATCTTTTTCGTTCATCAAAATCACGCGGCGCGAACCTTTGATGCCTCGATAACGGTCGTTGTCGGTATAAATTGTCGTGTTAAATTGGTCGTGGGCGCGAATCGTCGTCATCAATAATTCGTCTTTTTCGAGCGTGATTTTTTCCATCGGTTCAGAAACGAATTTAGCTTTTCCCGTGTCGGTTGGAAAAATTCCTTCACGCGGCGGATTCGGCATATAAAAACCGCCGTCTTGCCGGATTTTTTGATTGTAATTTTCGCATCCGGGGACAACGTGCGAAATTGATTTACGAATCGTGTCGTAATCGCTCAGAAATTTCTCCCAATCAACGGTTGTTTTATTTTTCAAAACGGCTCGCGCCAATTTTCCGACAATCCAAGTTTCGCTTCGCAAATGTTCACTTGCCGGTTCAAGAATTCCTTTCGACATCTGCACATTGAGCATCGTGCTTTCGGTTGAAACAAATTGTTCTTTGCCGCCCGTGCGGTCAATTTCGGTTCTGCCCAAACACGGTAAAATTAGCGATTTTTTGCCTGTTACAAGCGCGGTTCGATTTAATTTCGTGATGACTTGCGCCGTCAAATTACATTTTCGCAAGGCTTCGGATGTAAATTCGGTGTCGGGCGTTGCAGAAACGAAATTTCCGCCTATCGCAAAGAAAACCCCAGCGCGTCCGTCGTGCATTGCTTTGATGGATTCGACCGTATCAAAACCGTCTTTTTGCGGCGTTTTGAATTGAAATTCTTTCTCCAAATTTTCCCGAAATTTCGGATTCATTTTTTCCCAAATTCCCATCGAGCGGTCGCCTTGCACGTTTGAATGACCGCGCACGGGACACAAACCTGCGCCTTGTCGTCCGATTTGTCCGCGCAAAAAATGCAGATTTGCGATGTCTTGGACGGTTGCAACGGCTTGTTTGTGTTGCGTAACGCCCATTGCCCAACAAGTTATCACGCGATTTGATTGCAAATAAATTTCGGCAACTTGCGTAATTTGTTCAAGCGATAAACCGCTTTGCTCGAAAATATCTTCCCAAGCGGTTGATTCCAAAACGGTTATCAAATCTTGATAATTTTCGGTTTTGGCATTGATAAATTCGTAATCAAAAATCGGTTTTGGGCTTTTCTTTTCGTGTTCGACAAGAATTTTCATCACGCCTTTCAAAAAAGCCATATCTCCGCCGATGCGGATTGGTAAATGAATATCGGCAAGATGCGTCGGTTCGTTTTTGAGGATTTTCAACGCGTATTCGGCGTAATTTTTGTATTGTTCGGGATTCGGATTGACGAAATTCAAAAGTCCGGCTTCGGGCAAAGGATTGACGGCAATTATTTTTGCGCCCTTTTCTTTCGCTTTTTGCAAAGACGAAAGCATTCGCGGTGCATTTGTTCCCGGGTTTTGTCCGATAATTATTATCAAATCCGTGTTTTCCAAATCTTCCAATCTAATGGTCGCTTTGCCGAGTCCGATGGCTTCAAGAAGTGCAACCGATGTTGATTCGTGGCACATATTCGAGCAATCGGGCAAATTGTTTGTTCCGAATTGGCGCACGAAAAGTTGATACAAAAACGCGGCTTCGTTTGAAGTTCTGCCCGAAGTGTAAAAAACGGCTGCATTAGGCGAATCGAGCGCATTTAATTCTTCCGCTAAAATATGAAACGCTTTTTCCCAAGTTATTGATTGATAATGTGTTGCGCCTACTTCTAAAAAAACAGGTTCGGTAATTCTGCCTTGCGAATTGAGCCAACGGTCAGATTTTTCGGATAATTCTTCAACGCTGTGTTTGGCAAAAAAAGCAGGTGTAACGCGGCGCGTGTCAGCTTCGTCGGCAATGGCTTTTGCGCCGTTTTCGCAAAATTCGGCGTGAGTGCGTTCGCCTTCAGGATCAGCCCACGCGCACGAATTGCAATCAATTCCGCCTTTTTGGTTGACTGCCAACATCAATTTTGTGCCGCGAACCGCGCCGGATTTTTTGAGAAGTTCTTTTGTCGTGCTGAGAATAGACGAAATTCCGGCGGCAGTATTTTTGACTTCGCCGACTTTGAGATTTTTTAGATTTTTATCGCTAGAATTCATATAAATCAGAGTTATAAATATTAAAACGTCGTTCGCGCACGAAACCGAGGAGAACAATATTAAATTTCCGTGCGACTTCGACTGCCAAACTCGATGGCGCACCGACAGCACAGATTACAGGAATTTGTGCCATCACAGCTTTTTGCACGAGTTCAAACGAAGCGCGTCCGCTTAAAAAAAGTATTTTTTCCGAAATCGGCAATTTATCATCTAAAAATTGTTTTCCGATCAATTTATCAACGGCGTTGTGTCGTCCGACATCTTCTTTTACATCAATCAAATTGCCAGCAAAATCAAAAAGCGCGGCGGCGTGAAGTCCGCCCGTTTCGGCAAAAACGGTTTGAAATTTCTTTAATGTTTCCGGTAACCTATGGATGATTTCGGCGGAAACATTCGGCAAGTTTTTCTGAGAAATCGGTTTTGCGCCCGCAATTTGCAAGGCTTCGAGTGAAGATTTTCCGCACACGCCACAGCTCGAAGTCGTGTAAAAATTTCGCGCCATTTTTTGAAAATCAATCACGACATTTTCAGCTAAATCTACGCGAATCGTGTTTTGATTATTCGGAAATTTGCCGCAATGTTTGATTGATTTTATTTGATTTTTCGATTGTAAAATTCCTTCGGTGAACAAAAAACCGGCGGCGAGTTCTATGTCTGCATCAGGCGTTCGCATCGTGATTGAAATTGCTTTGTGCGTAAAATTGTTGTTTTCCTTAAAACCGACGCGAATTTCGAGCGGTTCCTCAACGGCGAGCAAATCTATTTCAAGTTCGGAAATTACATCGGAATTGACGCGGCGAATTTGAAAATCCGTCTTTTGTCCAAAAGTTTTTGCCGCCGCTTTTGCCATAAAAAAAATTATAGCAAACAACACGGAAGAATTCTCAAACGCTAAAAAAAACGCATCAAAAATTGGTCAAAACCGAAAAACAATAAGGTGATAATTCCGCCAATCATAAGTCGTCCTTTCCAATTATCTTTTTTTCTGATGAGCGTGATAACTCCTGTCAAAATCAAAATAAACGGGAAGGCAAATAAAGCGGCAAAGTGTGAAACGCTGAGAAAATCCGTTTCGGAAGCCTTTTTGAAAAACTCAATGTTTCCACCGGAATTTAAGACAATCACGAGTGAAATAACGCCATAAACACTTCCGAGAATCATCAGCCATTTACCTTCGCCCGAAATATCTTCGGTTGTTTCAAAATTTTCATCGGAAACGATACATCGCGGACAAACTTCAAAACCTTGCAATGAGGTAAAACCGCAAACGCCGCAAGTATATTGATGCGGTAATCTGTAATCCGTTTGGGATGTTGAGTTTTCGGTTTCTAAAATTGATAATTTTTCAGAGTTCATATTTAAACTTTTTCCTGAAAAAAAAGACGCAGTTAATCGGTTGAATTTGCACTTTGCACAAAAAACACGCTTAAACTGCTTCAACAACTTTCCACGCTGATTCGGTTTTCAGAAGTTTACTCATCAAGGAAGCGTGAACGGCGTGTCCTGATTTTTCGGCGATAATTTTGCCTTTAACGGGCATTCCCAAAAGCGCAAAATCGCCGATTATGTCAAGAATTTTATGGCGCACGAATTCATCTGTAAATCTCAGAGGATTTTCGTTCAACATTCCTTCGGGTGTCAGCACAATGGCATTTTCGAGCGATCCGCCGAGCGCGAGATTTGCTTTTCTTAACATTTCGATTTCGTTTGTGAATCCGAAAGTCCGTGCCGAAGCGATTTCGCGTCCGAACGAACCGTTTTTCATCTCGAAATAGAAAGTTTGCCGGTTGATAAAAGGATGCGGAAAATCAATCACGCATTCGATCTCAAATTTGTCAGAAGGTTCAATGGACATTTTTCTGTCGCCGTCCGCAAATTCTACTTTTTCAAGAATATTCAAAAAATGTTTCGGCGCATCGAGTTCAATAACCCCTGCATTTTCAAGAAGTTCAATCCAATTTTCGCTCGAACCGTCCATAATCGGGATTTCGATATTGTCGAGTTCGATAAAGCAATTATCAACGCCGAAGCCACGAAGCGCAGACAAAAGATGTTCGCAAGTTGAAAGCAAAACGCCTTTTCTGAGCAAGGTTGTTGCATAACTGCAATGCGAAATATATTCGACCGAAGCCGGAATTTCAAAATTATCCAAATCGGTGCGGATAAAAATATAACCCGTATTTTCGGGCGCAGGTTTTAAATTCAAATTAACTTCAACGCCGGTATGAAGCCCGATTCCGAAGGTTTTGATTGATTTTGCAAGAGTTGTTTGATTCACAAATTTTAGAATTACGAATTACGAATTACAAATTTAATTACAATACAATTTATATGCCAAATCAAAAATTACTCAAAACTGCGATAAATGCTAGCTTTTTAAATTTTTATTTGTAATTTGTAATTGCAAATTGTGGCAGAAACGCAACAAAAGCGTGGCACAATTTACTAATCTCGATTTACGTTTTACAATTTATACAACAGTTATGGCGATAAAATTGGCGGGAATGAAAACCGCAAAACCTAGTGAAATAAAAATTGAAAATCAATCAACCATTGATTTGCCGAAAAATACGTTGGAAAATATAAAAAATGCCACGGCTTTTTTGCCGATTGAACATCTGCGCGGTTTGGAAAGAGTGCGGCTTGTTGATTTTATAAAAGTTCCGCAAATGAAAACTGAAGTGCCTATAAAAGGCGATTTGCCCGGACTTTATCATCCGAAAGTCGGAAATCAAAATGCGTGGCTCGAAATTTCGATTGGCGCGTTGCTGCAACCGACAGAAAAATTTATGACTCGTTGGATGGCAAAAACTTCGTTTAAATCTAACCTTTCGGGCTTGATTTTTTCGCTTGTCGGACAGCATTATTATTTTACGCTGAAACATTCGGTCAAAAAACAAAATCTTGAACCACAAGTTAGGCAATATGCACAGAAAAATTTACGCGATTGGAGCGAAAAACAAAATGAAAATTCATTTCGCGCCAAACTTTTCAAGCCGTTGCGTCCGATGATTGAACGTTGGGCGAAATGGTTAAACAAAAAACAAGCTAAAGCAAAAAAGAATTAGCTTAACTTTTTTTTAGCACACGAACGAAAAATGGAACTCCGAAATAAACACATAGCCTTTCTCGGTTTGGTGGCTCTTCCGAATGCTATGTTGTTTTTTGTAATTATATTCCATAGCGAAATGATCGAGGCTTTCGGAGTTGGGGGCTTGAAAAATGTTGGATTTTTCGTTCAAGTCATTTCTTGTATGGTTATGGTTCTCGGCGTTTCGTGTATTTATAATTCTCGTTCGAGAAAAAGCAGATTCAGATTTTGGATTTTTGCGACGATTTTAGCGGCGATTCCTTTTTTCTATTACTTTATATTTTGAAAATGAAATATTGGCTGGTAAAACAAGAACCCGAAAGCTATTCTTTTGATGATTTTTTGAAAGATGGAAAAACTGATTGGACAGGTGTGCGAAATTATCAAGCGCGAAACAATCTGCGAGAAATGAAAACGGGCGATAAAGTTCTTTTTTATCATTCGGTTTCTGAAAAATCGATTGTTGGACTCGCGGAAGTTTCACGCGAAGGATTTCCTGACCCAACGGACGAAAAATGGATTGCAGTTGAAATAAAACCGCTCGAAAAATTTACGAAAGTGGTGAGTTTGGAGCAAATCAAAGCCGAAAAATCCTTGGAATACATCGCGCTCATCAAACAATCGCGCTTGAGCGTGATGCCTTTGACGAAGAAAGAATTTGAAACGATTTTGAAAATAACAAAATAGTATGTCGAAAACGGATTTTCAAAATTTTGTAGCTAAAACACTCGAAGAAGTCATTCAGTTAGCTGAAAAAGAAAGCGGAAAATCCTTGTCTCGAAAAATTGCTTTTCGATGGTTTGTTCAAAAAGAAGAACCGATTTGGCAAAATATTACACAACATATTACTGATAAAGTTTATGTTGATGAAGTAAGTATTTATCCGTGTGTTGATATTGGAGTCGGCGATATATTAAAAGATGGAACTTTAATAATTTTTGCTAACATCGCTGGATATGATCCAAAACCTTGGGGAACGAATTGGCAGGGAAATGAAGGTTCGTTCATACACATTATCGGACAAACATTTTTGTATAAAGTTGGAAAAAAAGAAAAATCATAAAAATTATGTTGAAAGAAGCCGTAACTTATTATCACAAACTATTAGAAGATGCCGAATTAGCCGAAGCCTCGCGTCGGGAATTAGACGAAGGTTTGGAAAATGCGCGTTTGATTTTCGGCGGTCGGCGTTTGTCGCCTTATTTGCGCCCACATTTTGTAACCGAAGCGGATTGGACGCGAATCGTTAAGATATGCGAGACGATTTTTGTTGCGCTTCAGAAAGTAAAAGATGCGGCGATTGGCAATGATGAATTGCTCGACGAACTCGGAATTACGCCGATTGAACGCGAATTGGTGGCGATTGATCCGAAATTCAAAGCCGTTTCGCCAACCGCACGGCTTGATTCTTTTCTGACGGACAATGCTTATTCGTTTGTCGAATTAAACGGCGAATCGCCCGCCGGAATCGGTTATGCTGATTCGGCTTCGGAGATTTTTTTAGAACTTCCGGTAATGAAAAAATTTGCCGAAAAATACGAAATCAAACGCTTTGAAGGTCGCCCGAAAATGCTCGAAGTTCTGCTTCGTGCTTACAATGAATTTTGCGGCGGCAAAGCAGAAAAATCGCCCGTCATAGCGATTGTTGATTTAAAGGATTTGCCGACACAAAAGGAATTCGAGCTTTTCCGCGATTATTTTGAATCGCAAGGTTACAGTTCTGTGATTTGTGCGCCCGAAGAACTGGAATTCGACGGCGAAAAACTTTATTTCAAAGGCGTTCAGATTGACATTGTTTATAAACGCTTGTTGGTCAACGAATATTTGCCGATTATGGAAAAATATCCGGCTTTGCTCGATGCTTATCGCGCCGGAGCCATTTGTATGGTCAATAGTTTTCAATCGAAAATTATCCATAAAAAAGCCGTTTTTGCAGTTTTGACCAACGAAAAATACGCACATCTTTTTAATGAAGAAGAGTTGGATGCAATCACGAAGCACG
>CALMEH010000143.1 GCA_937863115.1 uncultured Acidobacteriota bacterium | reverse complement strand
CGTTTGGGGGCAAAATAAATTTGATTACGAAAAGACCATCCCCCCCTGCCATGGTTTTAATGTAGGTTTTCGGCTTGACGGAACTTACATCAGCAACGGCGAGATCTCGCGCGGCAATGTAACGCTCAATTTGGGTTCAAAATATGCGGCTTTTCGCGGCAGTTTCAATATGAATTCAAATACGAATTATAAAATCGGCAACGGCGATATTACAATTCAAGAAAATCTTGCCATCGGCGCATTTTTCCGTCAATTTCCGACGAATGCCGCCGGAACGACATTTCAATCGGGCAGTAGTTACCCGATTTTCGCGTTGCCGAAAGGCTCGGAAATCGGCAACGGACAAGGACGCGGCAACGGCAAACAATTCGATATTTGGTTTTTCCCTTGGGAAAATCATACGATTCGCGGCAAGTTTTTGAATCAAGACGACGACGACATCGGCAACGCATTTTCCGGTCCACCTTACGAAACTCAATTAAGATATACTTCCTTCAGACATTTCACCAAGTTCGGCGGTCGCTACGAAGTTTTGGACATTAGTAAATATATTCCGCGGGCTTCAGTCAATTATTTTCATCAAAAATTGTCTTTTCCGCAAAATCAATTTACCTACGCCAATTTGAATAGCACGTTCGGCGGAAGTTACACCGCCGCCGGAGCATTCACCGGAAATCCTTCGATTTTCAGTGCGAACACGCTTCCGGGCGTAACGCCGGCGATAACAGGTTCTAGTTATACCTATAATTTGAACACGGTGAACACTTATGGAATTGATATTCAAGCGACATTTGCGCCGTTCAAAGGTTTATTCGTAACCGTCGGCGGTGGAAAAACAAAGGAAAATTCGAGAGATTATTTTCTTTCTGCGCCCGTTGTCGGCGCGGGAGCAATTCCGGGATTATCCACGACTTTGAGTTCAACTGTTGCACCGACAATCGGTGCAAGTGCGCCGGTTTCAAATTACACTGACAACAATATTTACGCGCAAGCCGAATTAGACCGATTTAAATACGTTCGCGTTACTTTCGGTGTGCGCCGCGATAATTGGGTTACTTCGGGACTTCCCGGAAACGGATTTCCGCTTTCAACGGAATTTGCCGCGCTCAACGCCGCAGTTCCGGGCTTGACGGCAAATCCGCAGGCTTTATCAACGCTCGTCGCGGCTTTGCCGAATTTGACACGGTTGACTGCCGGAACAGGTTCGGTTACATCAAACCGCAGTTCGGTAACAAACAGCTACCGCGAACCGGGAATTACGGAACGCTATTTGATTCGTAATTTTTCACCCGGCTCATTCTTTGCTTCGCTCGTCGTCGGCAATCCGAATTTATTGCCCGAAAAAGGTAGTAATTATGATGTCGGCGTAAAAGTTCAGCAGAAATTTTTTACGTTTTCGCTCGGATATTTTCGCAACGAAATTACCGATTTGCTGACCTATGCGCCGGCGCAAAATTATTGCGTTGCGCCAATTCCGCCGAGTCTTCCGGGAAGTCCGGGAGCAGTCGGTTTCGGATGCACAAGCGGTCAAGCGGTAGTCAGGATCAACGGTCGCATCAATGCTACGTCGAATGTCATTTCGGGCTGGGAATCAACCGCCGAAAGTAGTTTGCCACTCGGACGTTTCGGCAGTTTGAACGGTTATTACACGCTCGGCACGCAACACGGCACGAACAACGATCCGTTGCCGCAAGCGATTACGGCATTTAATTTGCTTTACAATAAAACGACTACGCCGATTCCTTTGACAGGTTCGCTCAACGATTTTCCGCTTGGCAATATTACGCCGTTTCGCATCATTTGGGGATTAAATTATCTGGACAAAGACGGCAGAATTTTCGCCGAATATTCGTGGCGGCATCAAAACCGCGTAACCCGCGCCGATCCATTGAGTTTTATCGGAACGACGCTGGTTAATTACGGCACATTTGCTAATTTGAACCCGATTGACAAACAAACCATCAGAGGCGGTTACACTTGGCGTGCGGAACGCTACAAGTTCACGTTCACGACCGGAATTGACAATTTGACCAACAAATTTTACTACGAACACTTCCAAACCGCGCCCGCGCCGGGCAGAAGTTTCGTGTTCGGACTTTCGTTTGAATGGAATAAATTGTTTAAGTAGAAGAAAAATTATCCACAAATGAACACAGATGAACACGGATTTTTATCTTGATTTTATCTGTGTTTATCTGTTTTCATCTGTGGATAATAAAAAAGATTGAAAAGAGTTATGAAAAAGATTTTTTTGATTTTAAGTGTTTTAATGCTTTTCGCGCTGTCGGCGGCGGCGCAAAATCCGGCAAAGGAAATGCCTTTGATGATGAAATGGTTTGAAGGCAGATTCGATAACTACGCGCAAACTTTTGAAGAAAAAGAATCAAAAGCCGAATTTCCGCACGAGCGGATTCATTCGATTTTTACGCGTGTCAATCTTCCCGCAATCGGCGAAAATGTCTTTTATGTTCAACAATTTATGGACGGTGACGAAGCGAAAATTTATCGCCAACGTCTTTATGTTTTCACCGCGAACAAAAAGGAAAAAGCGATTGAATTAAAGATTTACACTTTTTCTGACGAAAAAGCCGTAATGAACGCGCATCTTGATAATTCAAAATTGAACGGTCTAACTTTGGAAAAACTCGATTCGCCGAAAGGTTGCGAAGTTTATTGGCGTTTGAATAAAGCGGGCGATAAATTTGAAGGTTCGATGAAAAAAGACGCTTGCAAAGTCGTCAGCAAACGAAGCGGCAAAACTTTGATAATTACCGATGATTTGTTTCTTACAAAAGACGAAATTTGGATTAATGACCAAGCCAAAGACGAACAAGGAAATTATGTTTTCGGCAACAAGGCGAATATTCATCACAAACTCAAACGAGTCAGAATGTTTGAAGGCTGGACGGCAATTCTAAAAAACGGTTCGACCGAAATGACCGGACAAGACGCGCCCGCCGAAGATTGGACAGGACAGCGCGATTTAATGACTTACGATCAAGGCGGAACAGTCAAAATCAACGACAGATTTTCCGCACAACTCGCGCAATTAACGTATCGCAACGGCACAAAAGTTATGACGCTGAAAATTATCGAAAACTCGACGGGAAAAACGGTTGCTTATACTTGGTCAAATCCCGACGCGACACGAATCGGCATAAATCTGCGCTGGGTGCAAGCCGGATTTACTTTGAAGAAATGATTTTTATGTCTGCAAAATACATTAAAAAGAAATCAAAAAATCTTTTTTCGTGTATTTCGTATGTTTCGTGGGCAATTATTTTTTCATCTTTTACTTTTTTAACTTTTAATGTAAAATTGGTTATAAGTCTATAACAAATTGAGGTAACTAACGATGCCCGAAATTGATAAAATTACTTTAGATATTATCGAAAATGCTTTGCGGAACGCCCGCGAAGAGATGGATACG
>CALMEH010000142.1 GCA_937863115.1 uncultured Acidobacteriota bacterium | reverse complement strand
CGTGAATTTGTCGGTTTGATGGGCGTGTCCGGCTGCGGGAAGTCAACGCTGATGGACGCGCTCAACGGAATGCGTCCGGCGACGAGCGGACAAGTTTTTATCAATGATTTAGACCTTTATAACAATTTCGACTTGCTTCGGCGTTCAATCGGCTACGTTCCGCAACGCGACATTTTGCACGAGGCTTTGACCGTCGAACGAACGCTTTATTACGCGGCGAAAATGCGTCTGCCGTCGGGAACATCGAATCAACAAATCACGGAAGTCATCAACGAAGTTATCAACACCGTCGGGCTTGACGAACAACGGCATAATGCTTTCCGACAACTTTCCGGCGGACAGCAAAAGCGTCTGAGTTTGGGCATCGAACTGATTACCAAACCGAATTTTCTCTTTCTCGATGAGCCGACCTCGCCGCTCGACCCTGAAACGACGGAAAATATGATGCTTCTGTTTCGCAAATTGGCGGATGAAGGCAGAATCGTCGTGATGGTTACGCATAAGTTTGAGAAATTTAATTCGATGCACAACATCGTTCTACTGACAAAAGGCGGAAGATTGGCGTTTTTCGGTGCGCCGAATGAGGCTTTGCAGTATTTCAACTGTCAAGAGCCGAGCGAAATTTATCGCCGTTTGCACGAGCGTTCGCCCGAAGAAATCAATCGCGCATTTTTGCAATCGCCGAATTTTCAACGCAACGTCGCGTCGCGTTTCAACGAAATTCAGCAAGGCGGAATGAATTTCAACACGGGCGCGGACAACACCGGCGCGGAACGCAAATTCGGTTTCGGGCAATGGTGGACGCTAACGCGGCGAAATTTGGAAATCAAGCTCAAAGATTTACGAAACACGCTGATTTTATTGGCGCAAGCTCCGATTGTCGCGTTTATTTTGGCGTTCATCACGGACGAAACCGCAAACGATGCGCGGACGATTTTTATCGCCGCGATTATTGCGATTTGGCTCGGCGCAAACAATGCGATTCGGGAAATCGTCTCGGAATCGGAAGTTTATGCGCGGGAACGGCTGGTAAATCTGAAAATTCCGTCTTACGTTTTCTCGAAATTTGCGATTTTAAGCGGCATCGGTTTGATTCAATGTGTGCTTTTCGTGTTTATTTTGACGGTTTTCGGCAGATTTGATGCGGTTGATTTTTTTATGACAACTGCCATTTTGTATTTGTCTTTGCTGGCAGGTGTCGCTATCGGTCTGTTTTTTTCCGCGCTCGTTTCTTCCACCGAAAAAGCGATGAGCATTTTGCCGCTGATTTTGATTCCACAACTGCTTTTGAGCGGATTTTTGAAACCGCTTGACGATTTATATGTTAATTTGACAAAGGAAAAACCGGCAGTCATCGCCGATTACGACAAATATCAGCGCGACAAAGACAAGGAATTTAAGTTTGACCCGACAAAACCGGACGAAAAACCGAAACTTCCCGAAGTTGTCCAAAAAAGCGAAGGTTTAGGCGGTGTGAAATTCTTAGCGAATTTAATGACGGCGCGTTGGACGATTGACGCACTCGCGCATCAGGTTTCGATAAACGATTTAAAAGCGCGTGATAAATTGGCTTCACGGATAACGGTTCAGGAATACGAAGCCGTTTTGGACAAAAAGGGCGACACGGAAATCGTCGAAATTTATGAATCGCGGGTGCGGAGAGATTTGTTGATTTTGGGATTGTTTAGTTTGGTGTTTTTGCTTTTGACAATGGCGGCATTAAAGCGGAAAGATGCTTTGTAGTTTGAGTTTGAAATTTGGAGATTTTTTAGGAAAATTAGGAGGAAATAAAAATGAAAAGAATCATTTGTTTATCGGTCATTTTGCTATGCGCCGCAACCTTCGCCTTCGCGCAAGGCGGAAGTGGGCGAGTTACAAAGAAAAAAAAGCCTGTCGCTAAGAAAATAGATTCACAAATCGCCGAAGCGGAAAAGGTTTGGATTTCATTTTGGAAAGAGTTTACGAAAGCCGTCAAAAACAATGATAATGATTCATTTTATGAAATGGTAGCAGAAGAATATGATGCTTCAGGATTGTATCGCAATAATGAAAATTGTAGGAATTTTGCTGATGGCAGAAAAGAATTTTTTTGTCTTTTGCGAGAGCAAGAAAACTCGCTTGCCAATGAGTTTTCTTGGGTTTTCGAAAGACGACTGAAGTTAATGAACATAGAAAAATCAAGTGAAAAAATTAACCGTTTTGTTAAATATTCAAATGATACTTATCGGTTTGCAGAATTCATTTATAAAGCGAATGGAAAATGGTATTTGATTAATAGCGGTTCTGGCGGTGCATAAAGGTTAGTATGTATGATTGAACAGGCTCTCATAATTACAAAGAAAAATATGTTCCCTCTAAAATGCGGTGCTAAAATTCAGAAATGTGCAAGTTTTGTAAGGCTTGAGGTTAGTAAAATGAAATATATCTGTCTTTTAATTTTCATCGGGTTAAGTTTTTTGCCGGGCGTTTCGGCGCAGAATAATTCCGTTATCTCGCTCGTGCCGGAAAAATCGGTGGCGGTTTTGCGGGTTGATTGGACGGAAGTGCGCGGCAACGAGAAGTTGAAGAAAATTGTCAACGGCGATAATTTTTCAAATATGGGCGGTTTGATTGGCGTAAGCGAAGAAAAAATCAGCGAATGGGTTATTTTCAGCGACATCAACCCGACTTCCTCAAAAGGGATGGGAATGATTGTCGCAGGCAATTTTACGTCGCAGAGCATCGTGCAGTTTGCCCGCTCGAAAAATTGGCGACAAGAAAAAATCGGCGCACAGACGGCTTTTATCAATCCGAAAGACAACTCTTATTTATTGCCGATTCGCAACGGTTTGCTTGCCGCCGGAACAAAATCGGGCATCGAAAAAGTATCGAATGTTTTGTCGGAACAAAGCCAAAATTTAATTTCAACTGCTCCGTTTGATACGATGTGGAGCGAAATTCGAGCAAAAATTTTTCCGATAAATTTTATGGTCGGCGTGCCGGAGCAATATCAAAAAGTCGCTGACATCGCGTATAAAGTCGCCGCCAAATTAATGAATCTGGCAAGTTTTGGCATTATCGGAACAGTTATGGAAACTATCGGCTTCGTAAATTGTTTCGGTTTTAATATTTCGCACCGCGAAACCGTTTTCCCGACGCAGATGTTGGCGATGATGGACAGCGAAACAAAGGCTTGGATTGCGTCGGGCGCAGTCAATCTGCTTAAAAAAGCTCCGAATGCTGTCGGAATGCAAGCGAAAACCGAAGAAGACCGTCAATTTTTAGAGTCGGTTCAAACGATGTCCGCAACTTATAAAAAAACGCTTCTAACGGTAAATTTCGAGATGCCCGAAAGATTGATGGAAAAAAGATAAAAAGGAGAAAATAAAAATGAAAAGAATCGTTTGTTTATGCGTCATTTTGCTTTGCTCCGTAAGTTTCGCCTTTGCCCAAGGCGGACGTGGGCGGACAACAAAGAAAAAGCCTGTCGTGAAGAAAATTGATCCGCAAATTGCCGAAGCGGAAAAGGCTTGGACTCCTTTTTATGAAAAATTCCTTGAAGTTGTTAAAAATCGTGAACGGGAAGGTTTAAAAAAACTACTTTCCGTAGATTTCAATGATATTAATTGGGATGCTTCAGAGGAAGACTTTAACGTTTATTATTGGGAAGTTTTTGAAAGAATGAAGAAGGTATCAAGATTATTAAGAAAAGGCGAATTGATTAGTGGAGTTGGTGCGATTAATACAACGTCTTCTCGTATTGTTTCTGATAAATGGTATGACGGAAAAGATAAATCAGCCTGCCAAGATTCAAAAAATGATAATGACAACTGTGGTTGGAAGATTGCTATATTTGAATATCGCAATGGAAAATGGCTACTTGCAGCATTCACTTTTTGTGAATGTGAATAAGGAAATAAAAAGAAATTAGAGATGTTCTGCCCAAAATGCGGTGCTAAAAATTTAGATACGAGCAAATTTTGTAAGGCTTGCGGAAGACCTCTGCCGAATCGGGCGGAGGTTGAGCGGGCTTTGTCTCAGAGTTTTCGGCTGCCGCAGACGCAAGGTTTAATCGGACAAGTATTGGACGGAAAATATCGAATTGAAGCGCGGCTTGGCACGGGCGGAATGGGCGAGGTTTATCGGGCGACGCGGCTTTTGATTGGCGATGCGGTGGCGATAAAATTTTTGCACGCGCATCTGGTTTCTAATCCGCAAGCTGTCGAACGATTTCGGCACGAAGCGGTTACGGCGACCAAACTTCGACATCGAAACGTCGTCGGGCTGTATGATGTCGGCATTTCGGCGGCAAATAATTTGCCGTATATTTTGATGGAATTGGCGGAAGGTTTAACGCTCAGACAAATTATCAGTCAATCGCCCGTTTTGCCGCTCGATTTTGCCGTAACGGTTATCGCGCAAGTTTGTTCTGCGCTCGATGAAGCGCATCGTTTTGGCATTGTTCACCGTGATATAAAGCCGGAAAATATTATCGCTCACCACACCGAAACGGGCTGGCACGTTAAGGTTTTGGATTTCGGAATTGCCAAACTTTATACGCAGAATAATGACGGTTTGACATTGGACGGAAGCGCACTCGGAACGCCGCAATATATGTCGCCGGAACAATGTATGGGCGAACGACTCGACGGGCGCAGCGATATTTACAGCGTCGCCATCGTGCTTTACGAAATGCTTTGCGGAACTGTGCCGTTTAAGAATATTGCGGATTCGGCGATTGCGGTTCGTCAAGTTCAAACTTTGCCGCCGTCGCCGCGCTCGGTTAATCCGAATGTTACGCCGCACGTTGAAGCCGTAATTTTGCGTGCGCTTTCAAAACGTCCCGAAGCGCGTCAGGAAACGGCGCATATTTTCGCACAGGAATTTATGCAAGCCGCAACATTGGTTTTTAATCAGCAAGCCGCACCGCCCGAAAATAATTCTGCACCGCTCCGAGCGGCAATTTTTACAAAACCGAAACCGGTTCAGGAAGAAATTCTGCCGCCGGAATCCGCGCCGACTCCAAAGCCTGAAGAAATGGTTTCTTCAGGCGAAGATTTAAACGATATTTATGAAGATGCCGAACATATTCTGGACGAAATTCTGCTCGAAAAAAAATCGGGCGAATTTGAATCAAGCCCACCAATTATCAAGCCTTCCGAACCTTTATAAACTCCGTCTTTAGAGATGGAACTCATAACTTTAAAGGCAAAGCTAACAAATGCCCTTCGTAAACAAAATAAACTTTGCCCGCGTCAATCCACATCTGCATACTGTCGAATTTTATGCGCGGAACTTTCATCAGCGGTTTGAAGGTGAAAGTTTTTGTGTTATAAATTCCGATTTGTGTTTCGCTTTTTTCCTCATCGGGAATTGCCGCCCAAAATTCGTCGGGCGTTCCGGTCGGTTGGAGTGGGCGCGATGTTTGTTGGGCAAGCGCCCGAAAATCGCCTTTGGCTGTCTGCACCACGCCTGTTTCGGCATCGAGCATAAAGAAAACGCCGTCGGGATTTATACCTTGATCGTAATATCCGCCCGGCGCGAGCAGAAACTTATTGACCGACGGAATATATGCCGCGCCTTGAAAATAACTGAAACCTTCCATCTTGACTTTAAATTCCTTGTTCGTCGTCAGATTGATTCGGACAAGCGAAATGTCTCGTTCTTCTTCGGAAAATTTAATTGCCAACAACCAGCGTCCGTTTGCTGAAATAATCGGGTTCGCGTAAAAACCGTCAACGATTTTCGTTTCTTTGCCGCCGACAATTTTTATCAGATTTTTCTCGCCCTCGCGCACTTCAACGGTTGATGTTCGTGCTTTCCATTGTCTATTGGTGGCTTGCGCCGAAAAACCATCGCGCACAGGGATTGTGTCGTTCGACGTTGGCGATTCGGTTATGTTGCCGAGCGTTTCGCCCGAAAATGTGCGCCACGAAAGATGCTCGAATTCGCGCATTCGGCGGCGTTTGGCGTTTTCCTCTTCGAGCTTTCTGTAATCTACATCTTCTTTTTGCGTATCGGCTAAGTATTGTTCATCAAGTTCTTTTTCAATCCGCGCCTGCTGTTCGGTATCGCCAATCAAAACGCGAAAATCTGCGCCGGTTTTCCAAACTGTCAAAGCCTTTAGATTTTTATCCGTGAACAAAATTTCGAGTCCGGCAATGTCGTTTTCGAGATAATAACGCAATTTTGCAGGTTGTTTTTGGAGTTCGGCAAAATATTTATCAAGCCCTGCGAAAAATGGCGGAATTCTTTGCGACCGCAGATAAACACGCCGTCCGCCTGCCGCGCCGAGCATCAAAAGTTCCTTTTCTTCGCAATCGTAGCAAAGCGATAAAAACGGTTTCAGCGAATCAACATTTTGCGCGATGAGATAATTTTTCAGTTCGTCAAATTCTTCCGCTTTTAATGTGCGTTCGCGGTAACGCGCTTCGTCTTCTTCCCAACTGTAAATTACTTTATCTTTGTAAAGCCTGATAAAGTTTTTGTCATAGGCATAAACTCCAAGCAATTCGCTATTTTTCAGAATTTCTTCCTGCAAATGTTTTTCGGTAGTTGCGAGATAACCGTCCGTGTAATCGTTGAAATACGGAAAATATGATGCGCCTTCAATGCTATTGAAAAGCAGAGTCGTAAATTCGCTCGATGTTTCGGATTTTTCATCCGGCTTAAACGATATTCGTGCGCCTAAGATTTTTGCTTGATTCGGGTTGTTTGCCAAAACAATCTGTCGCGCTTGCGGTGAATCTTCCGATTCAAGCCATCTCTGCGCGGCAGTTGCCAGCGTTTTATCGGGATGTTTTGCATAACCCGCCGCTTTTTCGAGCGGAAGCGTGGCGCGAACCAGCCGCGCGCACGCAAACAGAGCCGTTTTTGCTTGAATGTTATCGCCGTTCAAAATCGCTTCGTATTCGACCGGATTTTCCATAATGCAAGCCGAGATTGCATTAGCGATTTGATTTGTGCCGCGCATATTGAAAACTTCGTTTAATTGTTTTTCGCGCAATTCTTTGCGAACGCTGAGAAGTTTGACAATCGCGTCAACATCAGTCCGATTATTTTTCAAATCCGCCATAAAAAGCGAATAAACTGCCGCGCCGTTCCAGCGTTTCATAATTTCGCGCAAGGCTCTGGCAACCGGCGGATCTTTGCGCTCCAATTCATTTATCCGCGCCGCCAAAGCCACAACAAAATTGCGTTCCGGCTCGTTGTTATTAATCAAAAGATTTCCCAAAATCGGTTTGATCTCCGCCGGATCATACACGCGGCTTGTTGGAAAATAGCCGTTGTTGAAAGGATAACTATTCGTGATCGCGTAATTATAACTGTTGTCGTAAGCCTTATTATCCATTCTCACAACGGCGTTCACCGAATTCGAGATTTGGTTGGTAACGCTGGCTTTGACAATAAATTCGATGGCTTCGACCTGTTCGCCGACTGAAAAACCGTTCGACGCTAACATAGCATGGACAACCTGTGAGCGTTCCCAAGGTTCAACTTCCGGCAAAATCGCGCGTAAAGGCGTAACCGCCCGCGTATCTTTCTGTGTCCCTAAAGCCTCAACCGCTTCTCGGCGATATTTAAAAACCTCCATCGTTCTTTGCACATTGCTATTGACCGACACATTCGGAATTCCCGGAGTTGGAGTCGGGACAAGTTTATTCATCATCACATTTGCCGCCTTATTGGAGTTGAATTCAATCGGCACTGTGCTTTTTTCGTTGAGAATCGAAATTAAACCCGGAACGCTTTCGTTCATCTTGATTCTTTGAAGCGCGACGACCAACAAACGGCGTTCTTCACTCGTTTCTTTTGCCCATTTCGCATCGGAAAGCCAAGGCAAAAGTGCGCGGACGATTTCCTCGTTGCCCGATGCGAGAAGCAAACCGAGATTGCGGATTGCCGCCGTTCTGATCACCGGATTGTCGCTCTTGAGAAGTTCGATCATTTTGTCGGCAAATTTTTCGGGCGGCGAAAGATTAACCATCGTCGTCAAACCCGTAAATGATCGTGCGCCGCTTTCCAAATCGGCACGCGTTTCGTCGCCCATAAGCGAAAAATACCAATCGTCGCGCCCTTCCCGTTCTTTTTCATTCAAAAGCGCATCAAGAGCCAAATCGCGCATTCCGGCACTCGCGGTTTTATCTTCAACAACTGCTTTTAATTCGTCGCGGTATTTATCAACATCGAGCGAATTTTCTGCAAGCGCGTGTGTGTAAAAAGCCCAACGCGCCAAAACCTGCGAAACCGGATTCGTTTTGTCATTGTAAAGCCGTTCGACAATCGGACGCGCCTTGTCCCAATCAACCCGCGCCAATGCCAGAAGTTCTTCCTGACTTTCAACGTATCCGCCTTCGTCAGCGATTTGATTAGCAACTTCGGCAAGCTCGTCGCTGAAATAATTGCTGTTAAATTTCAGCCAATTCTTAACGGAATTGCGCCAGCCTTCGCCCGATTCTTCATCGTCTTCGTCCTTTCTTGCATCGTAAAGTTTTTTGACAAATTCGACTGTTTTTTCTGTGCGCGGCAAGATATTCAGAAAAGCCGGCAGCGTGTCTGGGTCTTCTTCGACGGCGGCAAGTATCTGTTCGAGCGATTTTTCCGAAGGTTTGATGTTATAACCGAGTTCGCGGTAAGTTTCGCTCTGCATCTGCCAATATTCAAGCACGTCTTCGAGCGGCGCATCATCGGCAGGCGGGTTTTTTTTGCTGTAAAATCCTTCAGCCCGATTTACGCCGTAACGCACCCGAAACAGCGGATTCGGCGGCGGCGGCGCAGGCAAATCGAGCAACTTCTGCAAAACATTATCCTGCGCCTCAGCCGGCGGCAAAAGAAACGTCAAACCGACAAAAAAAAGCAACCCCAAACAAAGAATCACAGCAGACATGAATCGTTTCATAAAAAATCACCTCGAATGTATCTGCATTGATAACCTATTTTCGCCGAAAAAGCAATGTTTTTTAGTGCAAAGTGTAAAGTGTAAAGTGCAAAGTGATTATAAAGCCGCTTCACAATCCGCAATTTACAATTTACAATTTATTACTATGCACTATGCACTATGCACTATGCACTAAAAAATTATGTCGTCGAGTTTCATTTGGATTATCGTCATCGTTCTTGCCCTAACCGTTCTCGGCGCACTCGCGCTCGGTTCGGTAACAATCTTCTACTACTGGGGCGCAAGAGGCACACCACCACCAACCACCGAACAAAAACGCCTGCTCCGCGAACAACAAGAACGCGCAAAAAAAAATAAGTAATTACCCGACTGGAGCGCAAGCATCTCGCTTGCAATGAGCGCAGAGCGCGAAAAAGACGCAGATTACTCGGAAGTTTTAGGTGAACAAACGTCGTTACACCGCTGAAAAGCGCGGCGTTTGCAAGCGGGGGACGCTTGCGCTCCAGTCGTCTTTTTGCGCTTTAGTCGTTTTTTAATTTGAGCCAGCGGACGGCGAATGTCGTTTAGCGGACAATGAATTTCGTCAGCGGACGAACATTTTTGAAAAGCGGACGGGCGATTTTGTTAGCGGATGAACACAATAGAGAAGCGGATGAACACAATCAGGTGCGGACGGAAACAATTAGAAAAGCCCTGCAATTTCTTGCAAGGCTTTTTGTTTTTTTAGTTTAACCTTCCGAATTATGCTTTTGCGCCTTCGGTTTTGGCTTTCTTTTCGCGTTTGATGCCGCCGATTTGGACGAGTTTTTCGCCTTTGATGGAGTTTTTCTCTAAAACCATTTGTTGATAGAGTTTCTTCATCATTTGCATTTCTTCAGCCGCTGTTTTCGGTCCTTCCATTTCCGGTTTGTTCGGACGCGAAAGGTCAACTTCGTTCAAAACTAAGTTGTGCGAAGCATCGCCGAGCGCAACTTCTTTGCCTTTTGCGAAAACTTCGTGGCGACCGTGGTCTTTATACCACTGTGCAACCGTCGCGTTTTGGTGCATATGTTCGATAATATTTCTCCAACCGATGCCCGTGTTATATGCACAGAAAGAAATTTCGCCTTCTTGTGTTCCGTAAGGAATGATACACATTTCGGTTCTGCGGAAATCGTAATTGAACAAATCTTGGAACCACATTCCCGCGATAAACAAGAAGTTCCAGGGATCTTGACGACGTTTTTCGATGTCTTCGATCGTGCGGTCAGGACCGACTTTACCGTAATCTTTGCCCGACAAACCGAATGATTTATCGAATTTTTTGAAAATTCCGCCGAGCGTCAAGCTATGCGGTGCGCCATATGGATTATAATTTTTGAGTAGAGCCAAGCCCATCATAATATTTGAAAACCATTTGCCGCGATTGGTGTCGGTGATGTGTTTCATATCCGTGACCAAACCTTGAATGTTCAAAAATTGCGGAACAGGTGCCATTTCTTTGGTTTCTTTGTTGACCATAACGGCAGTTCCGACACCGCAGTTCGGGTGGCAACCGCACGAAACTTGTCCCCATTCATAATCGGGACCGTGAACAACGTCCGCGAAATCGGCAAATGCGCCCATCAATGAAAGCGGAAACCAATCGCGTGTCGGTTCAGTAATGCCGACTTGTTTTTGCACGTCTTGCGCCAAATGCGAAAGCGTGTAGCGTTGTTGCAGACGACGTTGTTCCGTAATATGTTCGTCGCGTCCGGTGAACGAAACCGGTTGGAATGCGATGAACGAAATTTTCTTCGGGTTTTCGAGTGCGAAACGAATAATTGTTCCGACTTGGTCGTTGTTCACGCCGTTAACCAATGTCGTAACCAAAATAATATCAACGCCTGCTTCGTGCAGATTGTTGATCGCGCGAAGTTTAACATCGAATAAGTTACCGATTTGTCTGTGCGAGTTTGCATCGTTGCCGATTCCGTCAAATTGCAGATAAACGAAACGCAATCCGGCTTCGGCTGCTTCGCGGCAGAATTCTTTCGATTTCGCAAACTCAATTCCGTTGGTCGCGGCTTGCACCGAGTTATAACCGACTTTACGCGCATATCGAACTGCGTCCAAGAAGTAAGGCGAAAGCGTCGGCTCACCGCCCGAATATTGAACTGACATCTGACGGCGCGGTTTGATCTGAATCGCGTTGTCGAGAATTTCGCTTACGTCTTCCATCGAAAGTTCGTGAACGAATCCGACTTGGTTCGCGTCCATAAAACACGGGTCGCACATCATATTGCAACGGTTCGTTAAATCAACCGTCAAAACTGCGCCGCGTCCGTATTTAATCGAAGAGGTTCCGTGATTGTGTA
>CALMEH010000141.1 GCA_937863115.1 uncultured Acidobacteriota bacterium | reverse complement strand
TTTCTCAAACTACGCGGCTTCAAAAGGCGGTCAAATAAGTTTTACAAAGGCTTTGGCAACCGAACTCGCCCCGCGCATTCGCGTCAACGCCGTCGCGCCCGGCTGGATCGAAACCGCGATGGTTCGTCCCGTGTTTGAAGATGAAAATTATAAAAATTCAGTGATAAACTCAATCCCGCTAAAGCGTATGGCAATGACCGACGACATCGCGCTTTCAATCTGCTTTCTCTTATCCGATTGGTCACGTCATATTACAGGGGAAATCATAAACATCAACGGCGGCGCAGTCCTTTGCGGCTAGATTTTTAGCAACTTTCCTTAAATTATAGATTAATTTATTTCATTCCTTCGACTCGTGGAGAAACTTCTGTTTGGGAGTAAAATACTTTTGGGGGAATTTCTATGAACTTTGCCAATCTAGCCGAGTATCAGAACCATTTTGCAAGCGCGGGCAAGTCGCTCTACGTCGAAAATCTTATCGGCAACACGCCGCTTCTCGCAATTCACTTTAAATTCAAAGGCGAACGCCGCACGATTTTTGCCAAAGCCGAGCATTTGAATCTTTCGGGAAGCATTAAAGACCGAATGGCTTTGCATATTTTGAAGGAAGCGTATCGAATCGGACAAATCAAAAAAGGCGACACAATTGCCGAAGCAACAAGCGGAAATACAGGAATTGCGTTTGCCGCGCTCGGACACGCTTTTGGAAATCCGGTGCGAATTTATATGCCCGATTGGATGAGCAACGAACGAATTTCTTTGATAAAAAGCTACGGCGCGGAAGTTTGTTTAGTCAGCCGCGAAGAAGGCGGATTTGTCGGCAGTATTGCGCTTTCGGATCGTTTTGCCGATGAACACGAAAACGTATTTCTTTCGCATCAATTTTCAAACGAAGCCAATCCAAACGCACATTACAAAACAACCGCGCCGGAAATTTGGTCGCAACTCGAATCTGTCGGACTAAAACCCGACGCATTTATCGCCGGAGTCGGCACGGGCGGAACGATTATGGGCGTGGCAAAATATTTTCGGGAAAAAGATTCAAACATCAAACTTCACCCGCTCGAGCCTGCCGAATCGCCGACGCTTTCGACGGGGTGCAAAGTCGGCAGTCATCGCATTCAAGGCATTTCCGACGAATTTATTCCGGCGATTTGCGAACTTAATTCGCTCGATGAAATCATCACGATTTCCGACGGCGATTCGATTTTAATGGCGCAAAGACTCGCCACCGAATTAGGTTTGGGCGTGGGAATTTCGTCGGGCGCGAACTTTCTCGGAGCTTTGACGGCGCGTGAAAAACTCGACACTGATGCGGTCGTGGCAACGGTTTTTTGCGATGATAATAAAAAATACCTCAGCACTGATTTAGTCCGTGAACAACACGTCAAAGAAAATTATCTCTCACCGCACATCGAACTTTTCGGCTATCAAACAATCGGACGGCTCAATCAAAACGAAAATCTTGCGTAAGCCAAACTTGACAATCCGATAAGTTTTGATTGAACTAAACTCATCGTGAGCGAAAACATCAAACCAACAGTTATGAAATTTGGCGGAACGTCCGTTGGCGACGTTCCCGCGTTTGAGCGTGTTTTTCGGATCGTTTCCGAACAGATCGAAAAAAATCCGGTCGTCATTGTTTCGGCAATGACAAAAGTTACGGACGCGCTTTTGAATGCTTTTGAAATTGCGAAACGCGGTGAGATCGAAAACGCGATTTTGTCTTTGGACGAGCATTTTGAACGCCATCAAGCGGTTGCGCGACATTTTTTGAATTCCGCACAGCAGAAACTTTTTCAAATCGAAATTGATTTTGCCCAAAAGGAATTGAGCGAACTTTTAATGCGCGTTTCGCGGCGGAGTTTGCCGCTTTCAATGCTAAAAGACGCGATTGTTTCCTACGGCGAACAGCTTTCTTCGCGCTTGCTCGCGGAAGTTTTGAAATCGAAAAACATTGCCGCACGGCAGATGGATTCACGGCGTTTGATCGTAACCGACGACGAATACGGCGCGGCAGTTCCGATTTGGGACGAAACCGAAAAGCTGATAAAAGTCGAACTCGAAACCTTAATTGTCAACGGCGAAGTTCCCGTAATGGGCGGATTTATCGCGGCGAGTCGAAGCGGTGAAACGACAACTCTCGGTCGCGGCGGCTCTGATTACTCAGCGGCGTTGGTTGCGGCGGCAATTCGCGCTCAAGAATTACAAATCTGGACAGACGTTACCGGTGTGATGACGTGCGATCCGCGAATTTGCGGTGAAGCGCGAACAATTCCCGTTTTATCTTACGAAGAAGCGGCGGAACTCGCCTATTTCGGCGCAAAGGTTTTGCACCCGAAAACGATTCAACCGGCGGTTGATTATTCAATTCCCGTGCGCGTCTGCAATACGTTTGAACCCGAAATTATCGGCACAATGGTTTTAGCCGAATCGGACGAAGCTCCAAACAAAATAAAATCAATCGCGCACAAAAAAAACATCACAATCTTGCGAATTTCATCCGCCCGAATGCTCGGAAGTTACGGCTTTATGTCCGCGCTTTTCCAAGTTTTTGAACGCTATCGAACCGTCATCGACGTAATTTCGACATCCGAAGTTTCCGTCGCTCTGACGCTCGATAACACAGCATCGCTCGAAAATATCATCAACGAACTAAAACGCCTCGGCGAAGTCGAAGTCGAACCAAACTATTCCGTCATCTGCGTCGTCGGCGAAGGCTTGCGCTCAAGCTCCGGCTTGGCATCAAAAATCTTCTCAACCATCGCCGACATCAACATTTCCCTAATCTCCCACGGCGCATCGAGCGTCAATCTAACATTTGTCGTCAAAGAAGATGTCGTCAGCGAAGTGATAAAAAGATTGCATCAAGAATTTTTTTAGAAAATTATGAATTGGATAAAACAAAAAACTTGGCGAATTTTATTATTAACGCTAGTTTTTATAGGCGTTCTGACACTTTTCTTTAAGTATGGCTTATCCTTCTCTGATTGGAAAGACGCAATTCAAACAGCAACTCAAGTTGTTGTTGTTTTTGGACTTGTATTCGCTTGGAAACAAATAAAACTTGCCTCTGAACAAGTTCAAAAAGCAGGGGAACAAATAAAAGCTACAAAAGAACTCCACAATATTCAGTTTGAAGATTCGCTTGCTCGTGAATATAGAGAATTGACTCAAAATCTTCCTATAGAAGCACTTCTTGGAAAAAGATTATCTAAAGAAGAGTTTGAGAATGCCCGAAAGTATCTTTTTCATTATATTAACCTGACAAACGACCAAATTTTTTTGCGTTCAAAAGGTAGAATTAGCGATGATACATGGACAGATTGGAAAGATGGAATCAAATCGAATATGAATTTACCTGCTTTTGAAAAGATGTGGAAAGAGATTGAAACATCTGAAAATAAAAAAGATGATTTGCAGAAAAGTTTTCAAGAACTCAGACGTTTGAAAAGTAAAGATTACGAACCCGACCCAAAAGATTGGAATAGTATCAAAATAAATTTTTAGAGCCAAAAATTACAAATTGCGGTAAAATAATCAAACAGCGGAGGTTAAGAAAATGGCGGAAACATTAGTTAAAGAAAAAGTTGCGAAAAACATTTACGGCATTACGCCCGAAATGCGTGAGGAATATCGTCTAAAACTCGAACAGTTAATTCGGGAAAGTAATGTAAAACCGTTTTCGGCAAAAGATTTCGATTTTCCGAAAGACGAAGAAACGCAGGCGAAAATCCGTGCCGAAGTTGACGAGTTTTTGCAGATACATGAACAATGGCGAAAAGAGAAAATCGAATTATGCTAAAATCGGTCTTGAGGTAAAAATATGTCAATGGTCATAACGGTTTCAAACGAAACGAATCTCAAAAAAATAAAACAATTTCTCGGCGCGAAAGACGAAAATGAAGCGGTTGAAATTGTTATCGAAAGAGCAATTAAGGAATTTGAGCAAAATCAGCCGATGAAAGAACTACCGGAAGATTTTTTCGATGATTTGTTTGCGGAAAAAACAAATTTGTCTGACGGCGAAAGCATTCAAGCGATTATCAGAGAACGCGAGGAGTCAAATTTTTAATGTCTTTTTGGGATAGTAGTGCTTTAGTTCCGCTTTGCACTAGCGAACCACGCTCGATTTTGGCGGGAAGATTATGGAAAACCTTTTCGACAAGAGTTGTCTGGTGGGAAACGAGTGTTGAAATTTGCTCGGCTTTGGCAAGAATTGAACGCGAAAATATTATTTCGTTTCAACAAAGGTTAAATGCTGAAAGACGGCTTGAATTACTTGAAAAAGTTTGGGTAGAAATCCAACCGATTTCAAGAATAAAAGAGCTTGCGCGGACATTTCCGGCAAAATACAAAATGAAAGCCGCCGACAGTTTGCAACTCGCGGCGGCTTTGGTTTGGTGCAAAGAGCAACCCAAAAATAAAGATTTTGTATCAAGTGATGCACACTTGATAAAAGTTGCCGAAACTGTTGGGTTTAGCGTTCATCTTTTGTAAATGTTCACACTCAAATTTGAATCAGGCACGTTGATTTTGGAAGGCGCGGAAGAAAATTCTGCTGTGCCGAAAGCGTTTGTTTGGGATACGCGGACGAAATGTTTTCGCGCTCCGGCTTTTCGTTATCGTGAAGTGATTAAAGAGTTTATCCGCACGAAAACTGAATATTCGGACGAAGCGAAACTTTATTCGACGTTTGATTTTAAGCCGAAGTTTCACGTTGAGCCGCGATTTTATCAAACTGAATCAATCGCAAATTGGAAAAATTCTGAGCGTTGCGGAACGATTGTTTTGCCGACTGGCGCGGGAAAAACTCACGTTGCGACAATGGCGATTGAGATGTGCAATCGGCAGACTTTGGTGGTTGTGCCGACGCTCGATTTGATGAATCAGTGGTATGACTTGCTCGTTTCGACTTATAACGCGGAAATCGGTTTGATCGGCGGCGGTTTTTATGAAATCGGCGCGATAACCGTAACGACTTATGCTTCGGCTTTTCGGCATCAGGAACGCATCGGAAATCAATTCGGTTTGATAATTTTTGACGAAGCGCATCATCTTCCCGGCGAAGGTTTTCGATACGCGGCAGAATTCGCTATCGCCCCTTTTCGCTTAGGTTTAACCGCTACGCCGGAGCGCACCGACGGCGGCGAAATCGAGCTTGAAAGATTGATCGGAAGATTTGTTTATCGCCTCGAAGCGCAGGAACTTGCGGGCGAATTTCTCGCTGATTATACGATTGAAAAAATCGAAGTTGATCTGTCCGACGAAGAACGCGAAGCATATCAAAAAGAGCGGCAAATTTATACCGATTTTCGGCGCAAAAAAAATCTGCCTTACGGACAAGAAGGTTGGCGTTTATTTTTAATGCACAGCGCAAAATCGGAAGACGGCAGACGCGCAAT
>CALMEH010000140.1 GCA_937863115.1 uncultured Acidobacteriota bacterium | reverse complement strand
CCACAACCACGCCATTTCGTTGTTTTCGTCGTGTCCGATAGCTTGCGAGAAACATTGCTTGGCAAATTCGACCTGTTCGCCGGAAGCGTCAATACCGCGTTGAACGAAGGTTTTGGAAAGCAAAGATTTGGTCGCTTTTGCCCATTCAATCGCACGTTCGTTTTCGGGATTTATTTTCAAAACATTGTTCAAAAATACGAGTAATTCTTCGGGATATTCGCTGATCGAAGCCAGCCACAGCCACGCTTTTTCGTTGCCTGGTTCGGATTCGGTAACGCGAAGGAGCAAGTTTCGCGCTTCCGAAGATTTTCCGCTTTGAGCGGCTTCAATCCCGTTTCGAAGCATTTTCGATGTATTGAATGAATTGTTAGCGGTTTCGTTAGTCGTCGAAACATTATTTTCAACAACAGGTCTAAGTGTCATTGTGTTCGATTCGAAGTCGAGTTTCATATTTTCTCTCTCTTTTATTTGGCAATTGGGGGAATCTAAATTTAGAAGATTTCAGGAAGCGGCAAGCGCACCGAGGCACACGCCGCATACGTTTTGACAGCAATCTCGATGCCAATCCGATAAAATAGCGTAACTGTTGTAATAAGAAAGATTAAGACAACTTTATTTGTGGAACAGGCTTAACATATTTCTAAATTGTGACAAAAAACGGAATATTTATTGACAAAAATTGGTAATTTTTATGGTTAGAAATAAGCTAAAAATTTCTGTCTGCGCTAGAATTAAATCTGTAATGAATTACAACGTAATTATCATTGGCGGCGGCGCGGCGGGCATTTCGGCGGCTCTCTGGTGCGACGAATTGGGGCTTTCCGCACTTGTTTTGGAAGAAGCCGAAGAATTTGGCGGACAACTTTTATGGACGCATAACGAAATAAAAAATCATCTCGGAATAGAAGTCGAAAACGGACGCGAAATGCGTAATATTTTTTTGCGCCAGATTGAAAATCGGAAATTTGGAAGACGTTTCGGCACGAAAGTTTCGGAAATTTTGTCAGAACGAGAAGCGGTAACGACTCGTTCCGATTTTAAGGTTTTATTAGAAAACGGCGAAAAAATACCGGCAAATTCAATCGTTATTGCGTCCGGCGTTCGGCGCAGGAAATTAAATGTCGAAGGCGAACTAGAATTTCAAAATAAAGGAATTATTACGTCCGGCAAACGCGACGCTGAAAAGGCACGAAACAAAAATGTTTTGATTGTCGGCGGCGGCGATGCGGCTTTTGAAAACGCTCTGATTTTAGCGGAAACTGCAAAATCGGTAACGCTTTCATATCGCGGAAAAACTTTTCGCGCCCGCACAGAATTTATCGAACAAGTTTTACAAAATCCGAATGTTAAAATTTTGACGGAAACGACTGTGAAGCGAATTTTGGGCGAAAAAAAAGTCGAAGCTGTCGAATTTGAAAACGGCGAACAGCAATCTTTCGAGATAATCCTAATTCGCGTCGGCGTTGAGCCGAACACGGAATTTCTGCGCGGAAAAATTGAATTAGACGAACAAGGCTACATCAAAATCAACGAGAATTGCGAAACGAGCGCGAAAAATATTTACGCTGTCGGCGACGTTGCAAATCCGATTTCTCCGACAATCAGCACCGCCGTCGGAATGGGCGCAACGGCGGCTAAATCAATTACAAATTTCAAATTACGAATTACGAATTAAAAAAAACAACAATTCGTAATTCGTAATTTGAAATTCGTAATTGACTCAAAGTGCGGCAAACGCATCGTTTCCCGTCGGTTTTTGCAAATGGCGCGTGTCATTGATAGCAAGAACGCGGACGTTTTTTCTGCTTTGAATTTCAAAACGATTGATGCCGCAGTTTGAAGTTACAAGCCAAGGCGTGTTGACGGTTCGGCGATTAATTGCGCCTAAAAGATAAAGCGTCATAAAACAAATCGCGCCCGTATGCGAAAAAACCACAACTTTTTCGCCGTGATGAACATCGAAAATTTCGTGCAAAGCACTCGTTGCACGGCGCAACAGCTGACGATAACTTTCCCCGCGTGTGATGACGTGATGAATGTTTCGATTGATGAGAGCGTAATAATCTTTCGGATATTTTTGCTTCGATTCGTCAAACGTCAAACCTTCCAAAACGCCGACGTGTCGCTCACGAAAATCGGGTGTTTGGACAATCGGCAAATCAAGAATTTTTGCCAGTGGTTGTGCGGTTTGCACGGCGCGGAGCAAATCACTCGAATAAATTGCGTGGATTTTTTCTTTTGATAAAATTTTTGCTGTAAGTTCGGCTTGTTCTTTTCCTAAATCGGACAAAGGTGTCGGCGAATGTCCGCCAAAACGCCCTTCGGCATTTCCGGCAGATTGTCCGTGTCGAATGAGATAAAGTTTTGTAATAGGCATTTAGGATTTGGGATTTAGGATTTAGGATTGCGGATTATTTTTTTCAAATCCTAAATCCCAAATCCTAAATCCTAAATTTTTAAGCCGAAACTGTGTCGGCTTTTAGTTTTTCGGCTTGAAAATGCGTGGTCAAACCTTCGATAAATTCGTCCAACGCGCCTTCCATAACCAGACCGAGTTGGTAGCTTGTCAAACCGATTCGGTGGTCTGAAACTCGATTTTCTTTGAAATTGTAAGTGCGAATTTTTTCGCTTCGGTCGCCGCTTCCGACTTGCGATTTGCGGTCGGCAGATTGAGCGTCGTGAATTTTTTGTTCTTCGAGTTCCTGCAATCTGGCACGAAGCACGCGCATTGCTTTTTCGCGGTTTTTGATCTGCGATTTTTCGTCCTGCATCGAAACGACAACGCCCGTCGGCAAATGCGTCAGACGCACGGCGGAATAAGTCGTGTTGACCGATTGACCGCCCGGACCGCTTGAACAAAACGTATCAATTCGCAAATCATTTTGATTGATTTGCACGTCAACTTCTTCGGCTTCGGGCAACACGGCGACGGTAATCGCCGAAGTGTGAACTCGCCCTTGCGTTTCAGTTGCGGGAACGCGCTGAACGCGGTGAACGCCCGATTCATAACGCATTTTTGAATAAACTTTATCGCCTTCGATAACGACCGACGCTTCTTTTATTCCGCCAACGCCCGTGTCCGAAATGTCT
>CALMEH010000139.1 GCA_937863115.1 uncultured Acidobacteriota bacterium | reverse complement strand
CACGCCAACGGTTTTCCCGCTAAAACTTATAATAAAATTTTCGCCCGTTTAGCCGAAGATTTTGAAATCGGCTTTCTCGAACGGCACGGACATAATCCGAAATTTCCTGTTTCGGATGGTTGGAAGTTTCTTAAAGACGAGCTTAAAGAAGAAATTTCGACGAAATATGAACAGCCGATAATTGGCATCGGACATTCGCTTGGCGGAATTTTGCATCTGCTGGTCGCCGCCGAAAATCCCGAACTTTATAAACAAATCATCTTGCTCGATGCGCCGATAATCAGTCGGTTCAGCAGTCGGAGTTTGCAAATTTTGAAGATTACAACCTTGATTGACCGCTATTCGCCTTCAAAAGTTACCAGATTTCGGCGCAATCGTTGGGAAACGAAACAAGAGGCATTTGAGCATTTTAAGCAAAAATTCCGGGCATTTGACGAAGACGTTTTGCGCGATTATGTCGAACACGGATTAATAAACGGCGAAGACGGTTTTGAACTTTTTTTCGCGCCGAAAATCGAAGCGCGAATTTATCGCACGATTCCGCATCATCTTCCAAAATTAAAAGGGAAGTTAAAAGTCCCGACCGCCTACATCGGCGGCACAAATTCCAGAGAAGCGCGGCTGGCAAAACTTTCGTTTATGCAGAAACATTTCCCGATAGATTTTCATTTTCTAAAAGGCACGCATCTTTTCCCTTTTGAAATTCCCGAACAAACTGCTGAAAAAATAAAGGAAATTATTTTTAATCTGTCATAAATTTATAGCGCAAAAAACTGGAATAAATTCTGTCTGTTATGTGAAACTGTCGTTTTTAGGAGAAATATAATGCCGCTGACAACCGCCGATATAATACGAAGACTTTCCGCCGTTTCCAATGATTTAAAGGACAATGAAGCCCAGAATATAATTAACGGAGCAAGCGCGACCGATTTGAAGAATCTCGATGCCGAAGGCGTTTTGCGTTTATACGAAGCCTTGGCGATGCTACCGCCGCGAATCTATTCGTCAAGAGATGCGGCGGCAATGGCAACTTTGAAAGCTAATACGCAATTTCAACCTATAACTTCAACGCCTGATTACGGCGTAACGCTCGTGCAAAACGCACGCAAAACGCTCAATTATCAACTTGTTTCTCCGACAATGGTTACTAATATTTATGCTGCCGAAGATAAGCGGTTGTCAAATTTTGAAAGATACATTGCGGACGGCGCGACAATCGGACGCGGACAGCTTGGGCAACCGGCTTATACGGATGTTAAAACCAAATTTGCCGCCGAACTAAAAACTTGTGTCGAGCGCGTTTTTATTGACGAATTGTTGTCGAATGCGCCATATCAGCCGAAACCGGGACGCTTTGATTACAGTAAATATGAAGTAATCGTTCCAACTCAATATTCCAATGTGATTCCGCATCCCGTAATCGAAGATTTTGTCGTTGCAGGTTATTTGGCAATCAAAATCGGCGCGGCGACAAAACCTGCTCGAACTCATCAAGATATTCAAAAGTTTGCGGTTGCCGTCTATCACGGAATGTTTCCGATGGTTGCCGCCGCGCAAACTGCTGTCGGCGATGATGTGAATTGGTTGCCGGTTGAAAATCATCTGAAAAGTCAGGGAAATACAGACGAAGTTGCGTATGTAAATGAGGTTGTTAAATGAATCGTCGGAATTTGATTTTACTCGTAGCGATTATTTTAATTGCCGCCGGCGCAATTTTCTTTTTCAATCAATGGTTTGCCGGCAAATCGCCGCTAACGATAGTTGTGCGCTGTAATGGGAAAGTTTCCGGCAAACTTTCCGTTGCCAAAATATTGCCAAACGGCGAAACCGCTAAAACCGAATTTTTCGATGCGCCAAACATCTGCCAAGCCGGAAAAATTACCATTGCCGATTATCATCGGGAAGAAAAATTAAAAACTACCCTAAAGTCTGAAAACTCCGACCAAACGGAAGTTATCAGCGTCTATGGCGAAGATATTCAAAGCGATCAAAACGGTTTCTACACGATTTTGAAAGTTTCGGATACCGCACCTTTTTTAATTAAAGATAAGATTTAGAGGCTCAGAGTTCAAACTTTAGTTTGTGCCGCACCCGCGAAGCGAAGTGCGGCTCAAACTAAAGTTTGAACTCTAAACGCTTAACTCCAAATAGTTTTTAAGTCATTTTGACCGATTCATTCGGTCATTTTGAGATTTTTTCAGTCTTTTTGTGTTTAACATCATAAATAATTGTTGACAAATGTTTTTCCTTCGTGTAATTTTAATATCTAACGGCGCGAATAGCGTTCGTTTCTTATCGCCACCTATATGCAAAAAGTTTTCCGCTGCTGCGGCGAATCAGACAAAAACAATCAAGAAACGCGCACGGGTATTTCGGCTCTGCAAATCCGTCTGACCTATCAATAACGAGTCCCGTCTTTGCTGTCATTCTGAGGGTGGCAAAAATCTTCTGAAAGCCGGATAAACCTTGTGCGAGTTTGGGTTCAAAAAACTAATAAAATCTTGGCGAAAGCCACGAAAGGAGTAGAAAAAATAATGCTGTTCGGTAAAAAGAAAAGCGTTGCCGGTTTAGATGTCGGCTCGAGTTCAATCAAAATCGTCGAACTCGACGGTAAATTGAATAGTCTGAATCTAGTCGGATTGGGATTTGAAAATCTGCCCGATAATACGATTGTTGACGGACAAATTATGGAGTTGAACGTCGTTTCGGAAGTTATTCAGAGTGTCTGCAAAGACCATCAGATTCACGCCAATCAGGTCGTTACGGGCGTAAGCGGTCATTCGGTCATTATCAAAAATATCGTTTTGCCGCCGATGAGTGCGGAAGAACTCGAAGAATCTATTGACTGGCACGCCGAAGAACATATTCCTTACGATTTATCGGATGTCAGTCTTGATTATCAGGTAACGGCGGAAACACCAGATTCGACATCGGTGCTCATCGCCGCCTGCAAGCGTGAAAGAATTGACAACCTCAAACAAGCCGTTCAATTGGCAGGCAAACAGCCGGTCGTGATTGATGTTGATACGTTTGCTCTGCAAAATTGCTACGAAGTCAATTATCAGCCGGACGATTCGCAAGTCGTAACATTATTAAACATCGGTGCTTCGACGATGAACGTGAACATCGTGCAAGGCACACGCTCACTTTTCACACGCGACATTACCGTCGGCGGTTCACAATTTACCGATGTTTTGCAGAGAAATCTTGGTTTGAGCTACGCGCAAGCCGAAGCCGTCAAACGCGGTGTCGCAGAAGCGACGCAAGGAATCGAAGAAAAAGCGATTGAACCTCTGATGAACAACGTAACCGAAATGGTAGCGATGGAGATTCAAAAAACATTCGATTTTTATCGTGCGACAACCGAAGAACAAGAAGTCGTCGTGCAAAAAATTCTGATTTCGGGCGGCGGTTCAAAACTCGCCGGACTTTCGGAAGAACTTTCGACGCGGCTCGAACTTCCGGTTGAAGTTCTCGACCCGTTTCGTCAGATAAAAGTTGATACGCGCAAATTCGACCCTGATTATTTGAGCGAAATTATGCCGGAGATGGCAGTTGCCGTCGGTTTGGCGGTGAGAGGAGTGGAGGCAAGATGATTAAAGTAAATCTTTTAAATTCCGTTACGGAACGTCAAGGCGGCGCAGTCGTTGCCGTTGACCGTAAAATCAGCAGCCCGATGTCGCGCCTGCTTTTGATGTGCATTGCTGTTGCTTGTCTTTTGGCAGTAGTTGTCGGTTTCGATGTTATCACTTCGCAGATGGCGAAAAGCAAAGCTGAAGAAGAATTAGTCGAACAAAAACGAATCGAGCAAGAACTTGCCGCAGTTTTGAAAGAGCAAAAGGAACTCGAACAAAAGATTCAAAATATTGACAAGCGCATCGAAATGATCAAGAAATTGCGCGATTCGCAAGCCGGTCCGAGTGCCGTTTTGGAAGCCTTGCGCGAACGCATTTCGATGGTGCCGGGACTTTATCTCGAATCGGTCGAACAAACCGGCGACAAATTAATTATCGTTGGCAATTCGCCTGATGAACAAGCGGTTACGCAATTCGGACGCAGTCTGGAATTTTCGGGCGGTCTTTTCTCGGATCTGGGAATTGAAATGCAGAGAAAGGAAGAAGCTATTCCAAACGCCACGCCGGTTGCACAAACAAATCCGGCAAATCCGCAAACGGAAGCTCCGAAACTCGTCAGTGTCGGATTCTCGATTAAATGCCTCTACACGCCGACAAAAGCGAATACGACGAACACAACCGTTGCTGCCAATCAGCCGCAACCACAACCCCAACCGCAACAACCGGCGGCAAACCCGCAAACAAATTAATGATTTTTGTTCAGAGTTACGCAATTTATGCGTGAAATCACTCTAAACCGAGGAAACCGATATGATGGAAAAATTTAAAGCCTTAGCCTGGCACTTTCAACTTTTAATTCTGGTCGGCGTTGCCGCGTTGCTTTACAGCGGAGTTTGGTATTTTCTGACGAGCGTAACGCGCGAAGAAACCAAAGCCTTGAACGATCAGGTAGCACAGCTTCAACAGCAAAATCAGCAAGCCCGCATCGCCACCGACCGCATTGCCGAATTTCGCACGCTTTTTGCAACGAAAACGGCGGAATTTGACGAACTGAAGGTTCTTCTGCCGGAAGCCCGCGAAATTACCAATGTTTTGCAAGGACTTCAAGACACGGCAAGCCAAAGCCGCTTGATCGTGATGCGCTTTAAGCCGCGTGACGACACAATGCAGGATTCGATTATGGCAAAGCCGGTCGAGGTTGAAATTGACACGAACTTTACCAATCTGCGCGACTTTTTCGATAAAATGGCGAAGCTCCAGCGCATCGTTTCGATTTCCGATTTCAAATTGAATCAATTGCCGACGCAAACGGCTGACCGCACATTGCACGCCCAATTTTTGCTGACGGCTTATTATGCTTCGGCGGAAAATCTTAACAATGTCGGCGCAACTAAACCGAACACGCCCGGACAGCCCACAACGCCCGGACAACCAAACGCGCAGCAAACTGCCGCGACAACGCAACCCGCGCCGGTTGCCAAATAATGAAAATATTTTGTGAGTAAGAGGAAAGCTATGATGAACAAATCTAAATTGAAACGCTTCTTGATTTTGAGTTTAGCCACATTCGCGTTTGTGTTGCTCGGCGGAAATTTAAACGAAACGAAGGCACAATGCGCCGGAAACGATCCGTTTTGTAAGCCGACCCGCGCGACACCGAAACAGCCGAAGCCGACCACCACAGGCACGACCACAACGACAAATACGACGGGTTCGACAACTACGACGAAGCCTGTGCCGGTCAAACCACAAATCGTCGTCGTTCCCGCACCATCTGCCGAACAGCGCATTGCTTATTATAAAAATGTCCGTGAACAAGCCGCTTTGCGCGGTGAAGAAATTCCGAAGGTTACGTCCGTTCTGCTGATTGACGAAATGTCGGTTACGGGAATTTTCAGAACGCCGCGCGGATTTGCCGCAATGGTTGAAGCCAAACCCATTAGTCTTTCTTACACGATTTATCCGGGCGACAAATTTTTCGACGGACAACTTGTTGCCATCGAGGAAAACCGCCTTGTTTTCCGCAGAATTACGAAGATGAGCAACAACAAATTCGTAACCTCGGTTGAAAACAAAACCTTGCGTCAATATACCGATCAAGAGGTAGTTCAAGGCACGGCTCCGGTTACGGCGCAGACGCAGACGCAAACACAGACGCAGACGAGCCAAACCGAAAACGGTAATACGAACACAACGGGAACTACAACAACACAGTCGGACATTGTTATTTCGCCGCTTGATGAAATGAATCGTCAACAGCAAACCGAACAACAAGAAACGAAACCGACAACCAAGCCGACCAAGAAGCCGCGTGTTTCAAAGAAGGGCAAATAAAATTTTTCTAATTTTTCTAATTTTCAAAACAATCCATCTCTTTCAAACAGAGATAATTTCTAACGGAGGAAACAATGAATTCTCTTCAAATTCTGCGCGAAACAGCTAAACGAGCCGTCTTCGCTTTAATGATAATCAGTTCGATGGCTTTGGCGGTGGCGGCACAAAAAGTTGACGTTCAGCAGCAAGGCAAAATGT
>CALMEH010000138.1 GCA_937863115.1 uncultured Acidobacteriota bacterium | reverse complement strand
AACTGAGTTATGCCCGAAACGACGCGCTTTAAGCAAACTTGTCGCCGGACATCGCTGTTCCTAAAGTTAATTAGGCTGCGAGTGCCATATTATTATTGGCATTTGTTTTCCTTTCAATTTTTTAACGAGCTATCGAAAGCAAGCCCGACGTGCATCCAAAGATCTATACAAGCCCCTGTCGAAGCCTGTCGCCCCCAAAGTTAGGAAAGCAATTTTACGGTATTTTGACGGCAAAAAGCAATCTGAAGTTGTATGAAAAGTTAGCCGTAAGCAGTGGCAGTCGGCAGTTTCATCGCCTTCTTACTGCCGACTGCCGCTGCTTACTGCTAACTGAATCGCCGTTTGCATTTCGAGGTAATCAACTAATTTCAAAAAATCCATTCGCGGATAAGAATATCGCCCGACTGTTTTGAAAGCAAGCGACGGTTTTGCACCGTCAAAAAGATGAAAGCCCCAATAAAGTAGCTGTTTTGAAAAGCGAATCGCGCATTCTTTCGGGTTAATGTAGTGAAGTTTTGCGTCGGTTTCGCGCATTTGTTTAAACTGCGTCAGCAATGCTTGGTTTAGTAAATTATTGCGGTTCGGCTCATCGGTTTGCAGAGAATTTATCAGAACAAACAACTCTGCCTTTTGATTTTCGCGGCGAATCGAATGTAAAGTTCGTTTGATAACATCGGCGTTTTTATTGATTCCGAGCGGATTTAAGGTTGTCGGAATAATGCAGTAATCGAACTTTTGAATGTATTCTCGCGGATTTGCTTCAAATTCGGGATTGCAGTCGCAAACAACGATTTTCGTGTCTTTGTAATCACCTTCGCGCCATTCGTCTTTGTTCAAAACCGAGATTACCGAACCGAGATTTCCTTTTGTTTTTTGCAAATAAACGCCTTCGCCCAAGATTTTTCGCAAGTTTTGCTGATGGTCAAGGTCAATTAACCCGACATCATAGCCGTTGAGCGCAAACGCGCCCGCGAGATGCGCTGAAATTGTCGTTTTCCCGACACCGCCTTTGCAAGTGAAAACGCCGATATAAATCGTCTTTTCGCGTTCTTCCTGTTCATCAATCGCTTCGCAATCGAAAATCAAATCGTTTCCGCGCAAGATTGCCAATTTCAAATTTTTTACATTTTCCTCGCGCAGGTAAGCATAAACCGAAGGCGTAAAACCGCTTGTCGAAATAAACAAACCTTCCGTGTAATTTTTCGGATTTTCGTGTGCCAGAAAATCGAGAAATTTTTCGACTTGACCGAGATGAACTTTGGCGCGTTGATTGCGGACTTGAACCGCCGCTTTTTCGCCCGGACGGAAAATTTCGAGGTCGTATTCCTTTATCTTGTTTGCCGAGATGTGCGCTGAAAAACCTTCGCGGCGCAGAAGGAAAAGTGCCAGCCGTTCGGTTTCGGTGGCGCGTTCGATGACGATTTTCTTTTTGCGGTCTGAATCGGTGAGAACGTCCAACAATTCAGCCCAGCGCATTCGTTCCTGAGACATATTCTGAAGAATGAAGAATGAATGATGAATGATGACCGGGGATGTAACTTCATCTTTCGGTTTTCATTTTTCAGTTAAATATTTGTAAAACTTCCGCCGCGTGTTCGGCAACTTTTACTTTGTCGAAAATTTTGGCGATTTTGCCGTTTTCATCAATCAAAAAAGTTTTCCGATTGATGCCCATATACTTTTTGCCATACATACTTTTTTCGCCGTAAACGCCGTAAAGATTAACCAGCGATTTGTCCGTGTCGGCAAGCAAATCAAACGGCAAAGCGTATTTCGAGATAAACTTTTGATGTTTTTTCTCGTCGTCGTTGGAAACGCCGAGAATTTTAATTCCTTTTTCCTCAAAAACATCAAACGAATCGCGCAAACTGCACGCTTCTTTCGTGCAACCGGGCGTATCGTCCTTCGGATAAAAATATAAAACAACTCTATTTCCTTTGAAATCCGAAAGTTTTATTTCGTCGCCATTTTGATTTTTCGTCGTAAAATCAGGTGCTTTATCGCCTTCTTTCAACATAAATTTGTTATGATATTTGGGTTATTATTCCTCGAAACTGAATTTAAAACTCAAATTCAGTTTTCAAATCGAGAGTTGAAATCTGAAATCTTAGGGGTTATCTAAATTATAGCAAATGAAACCGCTTTCGGAAAAACAAGCCTTGCTGAAATTGCAAAAATTGAAAGAAATTTTTCGTGATGAAGTAAAACAAAATTATGAACACCGCGCCAAATCGTGTGAAACGTGCGAAACCAAAGGCGCGTGTTGTTTGGACGCGCATTTCGTCAATGTTCACATCACACGCCTCGAAGCCGTTTTGATTAAAAATGAACTTTCAAAACTTTCGCCCGAAATGCAAAAAGAAATCTCGAAACGCATCAATGAATCCCTCGAAAAATACAACTTATCTTCCGAAGGCGATACTTTTACAAAGACTTTTGCCTGTCCGCTTTTTGAAAAAAATGTCGGCTGCACAATTCACGCTGTCAAACCGATTCCGTGCATTGCCCACGCCTGCTACGAACGCCAAGAAGATTTGCCGCCTGACAAACTGCACGATAAAGCGGAAGAAGAAATCGAACAATTAAACGAAAAAACTTATAAACAATTTCCGCGCTGGCTTCCGCTTCCGGTTTGGCTTGATTTGATTAATAAAAATTCATATTAAACGACTTTTCTGCTTGCCGACAATCCGCCGAGATAAGCCGAAATCAGTTTTGTAATCAGAGAAGCCGCCACCAAACCAAAATCTCTTAAAGTTATTCCGACAGCGGCGATAATTGACAAATCGATCACAGCATAAACAATCCAAACCGAAATCGCCGCCTTTATCGCAAAATCTTTTTCCCATCTGCCGCCGACCCAACGGCAAACCAAATAAAACAGCGGAATTCCGAAAAAAATACTGCAATACGGTGCGGCGATTTTAACGTGGTCTTGATAAAATTGCTCGCTCTGTCCCGGATTGATAACGTAGCCATAAATAACCATATACAAAACGCTCAAACCGACATTAACGACCAAAATAAATATCGCCGCCGCAATTATCCAAGCCAAACGCCCGATGTTCATCTGTTTTCTCCTAATTTTTCTTCAATTTTCCGCCCACAATCGCCAAAGGAATCAGCGGCAGCAAAATCAAAATGTCATACCAAAGCGGAACGTAATTCCAAAAAATCGAATGCACATAAAGCCCAAAAGCCAGTAGAAAAACACCCAACAAAAGCGGCGATTTAAAATTTTCTTTTGAAATCAAAGCTGCGACAAATCCCGAAATAATGGTTAAAATCGCGCTTCTCGTGCTTGTCAAAATCATAATTGCCGTGTCCATTGTATAAGGAGTTTTATTTTCTATTGCCGCCAAAAGTTCTGCACTAATTCTGCCATACCAATCAGGCGAAGCGATTTCCAAAATCTTGTCAGTTGTCAAAAGCAAAATCGTCCAAACGATAAACGCGCCAATCGCGCCCAAAATTATCCGCAACATAAATTTTCCCCTAAGATTTCTTTAATTTTCCGCCCAAAACCGTCATCGGAATCAGCAACACCAAAAACGAAAGATGATACCAAAGCGGCGAATAATTCCAGTAAATTGATTGAATAAAAATGCCGAAAGTTAGCAATAATATTCCTAAGCCAAGCGTTGATTTTGAGTTTTCTTTGGCTATCAAAGCCGCCAAAAAGCCTGATATTATCGAAAAAATAACGCTTCGTATCAAACCGATAACCAAAATTACCGAACCTGACAAAAAAGCTTTTTTGTTCGTAACCGCCGCTTCGAGCTCCTTGTGATGTTTGCCATACCAATCCGGCAAAGCCGACATCAAAATCATATCGCTGCCAACCCAAAGAATTGACCAAACTATAAATCCAATGATTATCGCTAAAATTATTCGCAACATAAATTTTCTCCTTTTTTATTCAATATTTTCGCCCAGATGTAAAATGTAACCGTTGCAATCGCGGATGCCGAATTCGCGCATTCCATAATCGAAATCTTTTACCGGATACGCAATTTCAACCTTTTCGCGCAAGGTTTCATAAACTTCGTCAACATTCTTGACATTCAGATAAATCGTGCAATATGCTTCGTTTTTTTCGAAACTTCGCGTATCTTCCGGAACAGTGAAAGCAATTTCGACATTGCTTTTGCACAAACTCGCCCAACACGGATTTTCTGCCGGATATTTTCCGAGACATTCAAAACCCAAATGCTTTTCGTAAAATTCAATCGTCTGTTCCAAATCCTTTGTCGCCAAAATCGGAAATAAATGTTTAATTTTCATAGTTTTCTTTTGGCAGAAACGCCCACGAAGTAAGCGTGTAAAGTTAAGCTAAAATACGCCTACTTCTTGCGCGTTTCTGCAATTTAAACACAAATAAGGACAAATAGAAATCTATCCCGAAACTTCCCTTGCCCTTAATTTGTTGCCTTTTGCCTTCAGCAAAATTTTAATTTTTTTGCTGCGGATTAACGCAGATTCCGCAGATTTACTCTGATTATTTCTTATCCGCGTAATCTGCGGCAAATTTTCTTTACGCTGCTTTTTTCTTTGCCGGCTTGATCTCTGCCGTAGCATTCATTTTTTCAATTCGCGCTGTGATTCTTCTATCTAAATCGGCGATTTGATCGCTCGTCAGATGATAAATATTCGACTGATTATGATAGATTTTCGCGCCTGTAACAATGTCCGCTTGCTTGAATCCGTTGGCTTCCGCTTTCGCAATCAAATCTTCAATCGTCATCGTGTTCGGCACAATGGTCAAAGGAGTTTTTTCTTCGATAAATTCGGGAACGTCAGATTTTGCAGGTTTTTCAAACGCAAGTTCGAGAGCCTGTTCGCCGCGCATATAATCGAGAAAATCTTTGAAACCGATATTTCCCGTCATCTCGAAACCGACTTCAAACGCCGGCGAATTTGATTTGACGACTTGGAAAACCCGCGTAATTTCGCCGTCGCGTTCTTGCAGAGAAATTTCAATCATTACGTCAACAAAATACTCCAAACCGCTCGCCGTCATCGGCAGAACGCGCCCGATTTCGTTATCTTCTTTGGCTTCCTTGCCTTTCGCCGCAATTTGGTCGGAAATAACCACGCATTTGCCCGATTCGATGCAAAGTTTTCGTAAAACCGACTGCAAAATCATCTGGTCAGCCGCCAATTCTTCCGCGCTCGGTTGTGCCAAAGGATCGCCCGTTTTTTCGCGCACGGCTTCAATCATTTCCGAATGTTTCGCACCGAAATACGCCGCCCAACTGTCAAGCGCGAAACAGCCATAATTTTGCTCAACGCCTTCGCCGTTAATCGCCCAATCAATAAATTCCGGCAATTCGTCCGATTCTTCGACTTCGAGCGCATCAAAACCAACACCGACTCCGCGCAAAAGCCGCGCTTTGCGTTCCGTATCGAAAATACAAAGTTTGCCGATTCCCGCCTCAGACATCGAACGAATAAAATGACTTTTGCCAACGCCCGCGCCGCCGCGAATTGCCATCACCAACCGCTGTTGTCGCGGAATTCTGCTTAATGGATTTACTTTTAATTTTGAATTTTTTAACATTTTTGCTTTCTCCTGATGTTTTTGTTTAGTTTCCATCTCGTAAATACCTACCGTTAAAGGCATTTCGTTTCATTGATGCAACAAATGTAGCATAAGTTGTTTTATGTTGCAAGTGTGAAACGATAAATTTAAGAAAAATTTCTGATTTTTGAGAAAAGACGATGAGACGAAGCGACGAAGCGACGAAGCGATGAAGAGAAAATCCCTTCGTCGCTTCGTCGCTTCGTCTCATCGTCTTATTTTATTTCGAGTTCGTAAGGAAGCATCATCATCGCTTCGCCGCGTTTCATTTGGTCTAAAATTGATGCGTAGCGCAGAGTTTTGCGAACGTCTTCGGGCAAGGCTTTAATCAATTCTTCCTGAACTTTTTGTTCTTGCGTTTGCGCGTAAATGCCGCCGCCAAAAAGCGTTTCGAGAAACGGGCGCGGTTCGGGGAAATTTACGCGGCGCACGTCTTTGTCGGCGGGAAGATTTGCCAAACCTTTGGCGATTTCGATGGCTTTTTCCAAACCGCCGAATTCATCAATCAAACCTTTTTCTTTGGCTTGATTGCCTGTCCAAACTCTGCCTTGACCGATTGTATTTACTTCTTCGTCAGTTTTTCCACGACCTTTGGCGACTTTCGGAATGAAGTTTGTAAAATAAATATTATTAACCGAATCGGTCATTTTTTTGAGTTCGTCGCCTTCCCATTTGACGGTTTCGCGGAAGATTCCGGCGTTTTTGCCACGCAGAACATATTCGTTTGAAACGCCAATCCAATCATAGAAACCTTTCATCACAGGCTTACCCATAAAAACGCCGATTGAACCCGTAACCGTCGAAGGTTCGGCAACAATTTTGTTGGCGTTGCAAGCGATATAATAACCGCCCGAAGCTGCAACATCGCTCATCGAAACAACGACGGGTTTTTTCAATTTCGCGTTTTCAATCGCATACCACATCAAATCCGAAGCAAGAG
>CALMEH010000137.1 GCA_937863115.1 uncultured Acidobacteriota bacterium | reverse complement strand
CCGAAATAACAGTTGGGAAATTGGCTCTGACACTTCCTGCCGGAAAAGCCCCGCGCATAATCAACCAGCGATAAATTTTCAGTCCGCGCCCGACGTAAGTGGTGGTTTCCGTGTATGGCGGAACGCCGCCGATAGTTTTAATTCCTTTCGGGTTGATGACTTTTTGCCCATTTCGCAGAGATTTTCCCGTTAAATAAGCCGAAACCGTGCCTTCGCCGGAATTGTAAGCCGCCAAAATCGAATCAATTCGTCCGCCGAAAAGATTCGATAAAACCTTGACATAACGGGCGGCGGCACGAATCGCGGGAACGGGTTGGTAAGGATTTTCCAAACCGAACCGGGCGGCGGTTGACGGAATAAACTGCATTAATCCGCGCGCATCTTTCGGGCTGGTGAGCCACGGGCGAAATCTCGTTTCGTTGTAAGCAATCGTCCATAAAACATTCGGATCAACGCCCTCAATTTGTGCGGCTCGCAAAATTTCATTTTCAAAATAGGCGGCGCGAGTCCGCACATTCAAGCGCGAAAACTGTTCGCGTGTGAAGTTTGTTTGGGCGTAAGTTCCGTTTGCCAAAAAACTTATCAAAATAACTGAAAGCATTAGACTTCTGCCAAGTTGTCGAAAACCGCTTACAAAAGCGGCGAAATTAAAAATCATCTGTATTTTTCCTCGAATAAATTTGATAGAAAGAGTTTTTTCTTTGACCTTTCGGAAAATCCAATTGGCAAGCCTTGTGCCTGAATTCCGCACGGCTCGAAAAACTCTAATAAAATCAAGCCTTTCCGCCATCGGCACGCTCTTTGCTCTAACCGAAAATGAACCAACGTGGACGAGACCCTTAAATCAGGAATTAAGCCACAAAAATCAAAACCAAAATTAGAGGAAAATTTCGATGAATAACAAAGTAGAAATGTGGAACAAAGCCGTAAAAGATGCGGCACGGAAATTACGAACCAATTTTTCAAAAGCAAAAAACATTTGTTTGGATTACGCACGCACCGGACTGCCTGTTTTTGCCGCGATGGGAATTTGTTTGCTGTTTAATCAAGCGGCATCGGCGCAAGGTCCGATCTTTACGGGTGATGCCGGAAATCTCTCGAACATCATCCGCGAAGGATTGAAGCTGATGGCGATTATTTTATTTTGTCTCGGCGCAGTCGGGATTGCGTGGGCAATTTTTAACAAGATGACCGGCAAGGAATGGGGCAGTCAGGCATTCGGCGGGATTTTAGCTTTTGCCTTCGGAACAATCGTCGCCGTCTTTTGGCAAATCGCGCAAGGTCGCGCCGTTACCGTTGATACTAATTTCTAAAAAGATGCGAAGAAGACAAACCAGACCAAATATCTTTCGCAATCTGAAACGCTTCGGCG
>CALMEH010000136.1 GCA_937863115.1 uncultured Acidobacteriota bacterium | reverse complement strand
TACGCGCTGACGATGTCGAGTGTTGATTGGAATTTCGCGGAAGCCGAAAAACTTTATCTTCGCGCTATCGAAATTCATCCGAACTTTTCCTTGGCATATGAATGGTATGCCGCTTTGTTGGTTGGCACGGGGCGTTTTGACGAAGGTGTGGAAATGATTCACCGTTCCGAAAAAGCGAATCCTTTAAGTTTGCGGGCAATGACGTTGACGGCTTGGACTTTGTATCAAGCGGGACGTTTTTCGGAAGCCGCCGCCAAAGCCGAAAAAATCGCGCAGCTCGACCGAAATTTCCCGCAAGCATATATTCAATTAGCCAACGCTCTGCCACACATCGGGCGCACACGCGAAGCCGTTGCCGCCGCCGAACAAGCCGACCGAATGATGCCGAATACCGTTCTTGTGAAATATGTTTTGTGTTATGCATTGGTTGCTGACGGACGGCGCGAAGAAGCGCGAAAAGTTTTGTTGGAAGCCGAAAAATTGAATCGTGAGCAATACGTTAAGCCATTTTTTATGGCAATGGTTTATTCCGCGCTCGACGAGGGCGATAAGGCGTATGAATATTTCGTTAAAGCCTTCGACGAACACGACCAATGGCTGAATTGGTTTGGCACGGACTCAAAGCTCGAAAAAATCCGGCGCGAGCCGCGTTTCATCGAATTGTTTCGACGAATGAAAAACCCACTCGCCAAAAAATTGACGGTCGCCGAGATTCCGAAAACATCGGGCGAAAAATCAATTGCCGTTTTGCCGCTGAAAATTATCGGGACAATTAATGAGGAAGATACGGGAAGCGAATTTTTATCAATCGGTTTGGCTGATGCGCTGATTACGAGGCTCTCAAACGTGCGGCGTTTTGCCGTGCGCCCGACGAGTGCGGTGCTTTGTTGTGAAAAGGAAGCCAACGATTTCGACATTGGGCGCGAACTCGGTGTTGATTTTATTGTTACCGGAAATTTGCGGCGCGGCGGCGAACGGTTGCGGATTTCGGCGCAACTTTTGAACATTAAGGAAAATTCGATTCGTTGGGCGCAAAATTTCGATGAAGATTTCAAAGATGTTTTGACACTCGAAGACACGGTTGCCGAACAGATTACCAAAGCAATTTTGCCCCATCTGACGGGCGAAGAAGAAAAGCAATTAAAAAAGCGCGGCACAGACAACACGCAAGCCTTTGAAGCATATTTACGCGGCAGATTTTATTGGAACACTTTCACCGAAGAAGGTTTTGCGAAAGCCTTGATTTATTACAATCAAGCGATTGCGATTGCGCCCGATTACGCGCTCGCCTACGCGGGAATTGCTGATTACTACAATGTTTTAGGCATTTATGCGGTGATGCCTTTCCGCGAAACTTCTGCCGCTGCCAAAGAAGCCGCACTGAAAGCGATTGAACGCGACGAAAATCTCGCAGAAGGTTATGCCGCGTTCGGATTTGCTGTTTTAATGCACGATTTTAATTGGCAAAAAGCAGAAGCATACCTTCGCCGCGCCGTTGAGTTAAATCCGAATTTTCCTACCGGACGAGTTTGGCTCAGTTTTTTTCTCGGCTTAAAAGGAGAACACGAAGAAGCACTTCTGCACGTCCGTCGCGCTTTTCAGCTTGATCCGCTTACGCCAATCGTGTCGCATTCGGTAAATTTGAATTTGTATTTTGCGGGACGTTTCTCAGAAGCCGTTGAAGCGACCGAAAAATTTATCGCACGCGAACCGCGCTATGCGTGGGCGCAACTTTTTTTGAGTTCGATGCTCTGGAAAACCGAAAGAAAAGCGGACGCGATAAATCTGGCAAATCGCGCCATTACGCTTTTGGGCAGAAATTCCTACACGCTTATCTGGCTTGCATCGGCACACGCGGCAAACGGC
>CALMEH010000135.1 GCA_937863115.1 uncultured Acidobacteriota bacterium | reverse complement strand
CCTTGCTTAAATCATCTTTAAATTGATCTCCGTAAGAATTGAAAACCGACCAAGGCAGAATCAAATAGTGATAATTCAAAGGCTTATTTTCGTAAAATCCGGGACCGTCTTTGAGCATCGAAAGGCGCGTTTCTCCGAGATTATCCAATGAAACGTGCCGCGCACCCTTTGTGCCTCTCACCGATAAGATTTGTGAATTGGCATACTCAAAATCGGGAACGACAAATTTTTTCGCCGGTGCTTCCAGCGGTTTGTCCGAGATTTTTAAGCTGGTATCGCCGAATCGTAAATTCGTGAGATGTTCTTCTACATACTTGAAAATCAATCGCCTTCTATCGGGTGGCGACAAAATTGATTCGTGATGATATTTTTTCATTACCCAATCGTGCGGACCGTAAACTTGATAGCAAAGAGCCGTCGGAGCCGCCCTCTTTTCGCCCCGATTGTTGGTGTAGCCGACTACTGCGGTGTCTGCCGGCAAATTCAGCAGTTCTTTGGGAAAAGGTTTATCAGTTTCCGAATAAATATAATCAATTAGTGTTACCAACCCCTTTTGAGTATCAATTGTTGCGTGGCTGACATCAAAATCGTCGTAATATTCAGCTCTAATTTCATACCATTTATGTCCAAAACGATAGATAAAATGTCTTCCTTTATAAAGTTTAAACTGCTGTCGGGTAAGTTTTGCCGAAAGAGGTTTTTTGTCGGTATATTTATGCGTTACGTCCACGCACAAACCGATTCCGCCGTCGTGTGTGGCGACGACTCTCGGCTTAAATCCGGTGTATTGCAAAAGTTTGTCGGTGAGCGGATAAGGCGTTAATTCAAAGAAAGGTTTCCCCGAATTCGGCGACCATAATCGGCTATCGCGCTCCAAGGGTTTTCTGAGCAGAAATTGCAGAAATTTAATGCTGATTCGGTCATTATTAGGATTTCGTTTTGTGTAAACCAAATCAAAGACTCCGGCAACCGGCTCAAGACGCAATCTGGTTCGGACGACTTCCATATATTCGGGTAAATCCGCCGCGTCATCACGAACCACCAGAAAAAACTCTTTCTTTTCCTCGATGAATGTAACGGGAATTTGGAGTTGATAGCTTAATTTAGTTACTAAAGAATTTACTCTGATGTAACTTTCATCTTTGTTTTTATTAGATTCATGATTTAATCCTTTAATTTTATAGAGTTTATATTTCGAGGAAAGTTGCTCTAAATTAATTAAAGGAAAGATATTTGTTTCGATTCCCGACATATTATCTCCTTTTCCCATTTTGAATTTTCCTGACAGATTGGTTCAAATGAACATCTCTGACATTTTTCCGCATATTCCGTCGTCGGAACATCCAGATATGTAAAATCTTTATCGTTATCAGCCAACATTAGCCCCATTTTTCTCGCCGAAGTGCTGATTAGATTTTTAATTTCGGTTATTTCAAAGTCCAATAAATCATGTGGATGGACTTTTTTTGTTAAAAGTTGAACTTCGCGTAACCTCACATCAATCGGCTGAACTCCGGCAAGTTCCATCGGATATTTTTTGCTGAAACTGCTTTGAGTCAACGCCAAGGCATATAAAGCAAGCTGCTGACGATAATCCTTTACGCCATATTTGTGAACTTTCCAATCAACCAGCACCGGGTCTTCGTTGCTGAAAAGCAGTATCAAATCGGGCATACAATTAACGTAATTTTCGTAATGATAAAAACTTAATCGCTCTTGAGGCTTGAGATAGCTCGCCGTTGTTAATAAATCCCAGATTTCCGTCATTTGATAAAAATTTGTAACAGCAGTTTCTATATCAATCCACGCCTGCTTTAATAATTCTTCAGTATCTTCTCTTTCCAAGCCTTGCAAGGCAACGTAATTATCATCTGAAGTTTTGGCACCATTTTCGCGCCATCGTTTTTCTTGAGCGAATAGCAATTCGGTATCAAAAGTTATCTTTGCTTCACAAAGTGCTTGATCTACAGAAATTACTGCGCCTGAAGTAATGCTTGGAACAATTTTTTTGCTGATGACTTTATCAACCAGATTTCCCCGCCACGCATCAATCGATTGCAGTTTGGAGAGATAAAAAGCCTCTTTTTTAATCGGCTTTTTGGTTGAATTTGCGTTTGCCAATTTATACGCGAAATACCATTTTCGCGGGCATTCCCTAAATGTAAGGTGTTCCGAAAACGACCACTTCATTAGTTACTCCTGTTACGCTTTGCTCTTAGAAATTCCAAATATTCAACGAGCGCATCTTCTTCTTCTATCGTTGTATCGCCAATTCTTGCATAAAGTTT
>CALMEH010000134.1 GCA_937863115.1 uncultured Acidobacteriota bacterium | reverse complement strand
ATACGGTTTTGTTTCGCTCGGCGATGTCGCCCGTGATTCGTGAACAACACGACGGCTTTCCGATGATTTGTCATCCCGACGGGCGAATGGTCGTCGGACAATTTGGCTCATATATCAACGGCTTTTTAGCGAATTGGAAACGCGGCGTTAATGAAGGCGATGTTTTTCTCGTGTCTGATCCGTATTCGTGCGGCGGCGCGATTTCGCACATTAACGATTGGATGGTTTTGATGCCGATTTTCTACGAAGGAGAACTCGTCGGTTGGGGTTCGCAGTTCGGGCATACGATTGATATGGGCGGACCTGTTTCCGGTTCGCTTCCTACGGATGCCGACACGATTTTCGGAGAAGGAACACGCATTCCGCCGGTCAAATTATTCGCGGGCGGCGTTTTGAACGAAGATTTATTGGACACGATTTTGGCGAATTCGCGCGTTCCGACAATGAATTATTTCGATTTGATGGCGATTGTCGCGGCGTGTCGAACGGCTGATAAACGAGTCAAAGAAATGTGCGAAAGATTCGGCAAAGATGTTTATATTCAAGGTTTAGAAGATTTATTACAACGCACGCACGAGGCGATGAAGCAGTTAATCGTAATGTGTCTGCCCGAAACGCCGCTCGAATTTGAAGATTACATTGACGACGACGGGCGCGGCAACGGACCGTATAAAATGAAGCTGACGATTTATCGCAAAGGACACGAAGCGTATTTCGATTGGACGGGAACAGATCCGCAAGCTCCGGGACCGATAAATTTTTATTTGAACGAAGAGATGTTCAAGATGTTTATCGGCGTGTATCTGATTATGGTTTTCGATCCGCAGATTCTTTTCAACGATGGATTTTATCCGCTTTTGCACGTTACGATTCCAAAAAAATCTTTGCTCAATCCCGAATTTCCTGCCGCACTTGGTTGTCGAACACACGCTTTAACTCGTTTGTTTGACGTGCTTGGCGGCGCACTCGGCAAAGGCGCACCGGAACTTTCGACTGCCGCAGGTTACGGAACTTCGCCGTATCTTTTATACAACGGCAACGACGAAAACGGCGAATTTTTTCATTTGATGGAGATAACTTACGGCGGAATTCCGGGCAGACCGATGGGCGACGGAATGGACGCGCATTCGTGGTGGCCACTTTTTGAAAATATCCCGACCGAATATCTCGAAAGCTATTATCCGATTACCGTGATGGAATACGGCAGTTTGATAGACACGGGCGGCGCGGGATTTCATCGCGGCGGAAACGCGGTTCACAAAGTTTATCGGTTTGACGTTGACGGTGAAATTGCGATTCACGACGACCGCGACCGCTCCGAACCTTGGGGAATTATGGGCGGACTTGCCGGGGCAAAATCAACGAAAGAATTGATTCGCACCGATGGAACTCGTGAAAATCTGCCGTCAAAAATCTCGCGTGTAATCGTCAAAGCCGGCGATGTTTTAATTTATCGCACAGCCGGCGGTGGCGGTTGGAAAGACCCGTTTGATAGACCGAGCGAAAAAGTTTTCAAAGATGTGCGAAACGGTTTGGTTTCGATTGAAAAAGCAAAGAGCGATTACGGCGTAGTTTTGAACGCGGATTTATCTATTGACGAATCGGCAACCGAAACTTTACGCGCTGATTTACGCGAAAAACGCGGCGAATTTCCACTATTTTCAATCGGCGAAGTTCCCGCAGCAATCGGCGTGGTCGCAACGTGGAACGGCAACGGCAAAACCGAAGCAATTTCCGCGTAATGGCAGAAAAGATTTGCCTGCGAAACACACGAAAAGAACGAAAAAAGAAGAAATTTTATAAAGATTTTCGTTTCTTTCGTGTGTTTCGTAGGCAAATTCTTTTAGTTTTTTAGTAGTTTTTGATAATCAGTTCGCGTCCGATTTGGCTGGAATTTTTATTGACGTTTCGCATTCCGTAAGCAAATTGCAACAGCGAAATTTCGGCAAATGAAAAAAGTTCGCGGATGTATTCGCAATCATCTAAAGTGATGAGCCATTTGTGTTTGCAGATTTTCATCGTGGCGGCAAATCTTTCGTAATCGAAATTTTTGTGCAGATTGCCTTTTTTGCCGTAAAGCAGAGATTTTCGTGCGGAAAAATACGGCGGATCAAGATAAATAAAAACATTTTCGCCGTTTTTTTTTATCAGATTTTCGTAATCAAGATTGGTGATTTCGACGTTTTCGAGCAAGTTTGCAAGCGGTTTTATTCTTTCAACACTACTTGCCGTAAATCGTCTGCGAAAAGCCGATTCGCTGTAACCGCCGCTTAAAGTTGTGCCGGAAAAAGTAATTCGATTGAAAATGAAAAATGCCGAAGCTGTTTCTAAATCGTTGAAATCGTTAGCTTTGAGATATTTATAAAGTTCTTTTCCGTCGGCGAATTGATTTTTGAGTTTCCAAATTTTCTCGCACAAAGTATTCGCGTCAAATTGCGCTTGTTGCCAAAATTTGAAAAGTTCAAAATAAGCGTCATTTATCCAAAAAATTTTGTCGGGAAAAACTTGTTTCGTTTCAATAAAAACCGAACCGCCACCAAGAAACGGTTCGCGGTATTCGTCAAATTCTGGAAAGTTTTTGACAATAAATTGAGCAACGCGAGTTTTGCCGCCGGGATAACGTAAAGGACTTTTGAACATTGAAAGATTGTAGTAATTTTTCCATAATTACAAAAATATGAGCGACCAAGAAATGTATCAGCAACGCGGTTTTGGTAATAAAGTCGGTTTCGGCGAGCGTCCGGCTTTGCTCGTAATTGATTTTATTAAAGGATTTACCGACATAAATTGTCCGCTCGGTTCAAATCTTGATAAAGAAATTGAAGCGACGAAAAAACTGTTGGATTCGTTTCGTTGGCGCAAATTACCGATTCATTTTACGACAACGGCATATGATGAAGAAATGGTTTCGGCAGGCGTTTTTGTTAAGAAAGTTCCGAGTCTGGCGCATTTGAAATTAGGTTCAAATTGGGTTGAGATTGACGAAAGATTAAAACCTCTTGCGGGCGAAGTTGTTTGGACAAAACAATATGCTTCGGCATTTTTCGGAACGAGTTTGGCTTCGGCTTTGACGGCGCAAAAGGTTGATACGCTGATAGTTACAGGCTGCACGACTTCGGGTTGCGTTCGCGCTTCGGCGGTTGATTCGTGTCAGAATGGTTTTATGACAAATGTCGTGCGCGAATGCGTCGGCGACCGTTCTGCTTCTGCACACGAAGCGAATTTGTCTGATTTAGACGCGAAATATGCCGATGTTGTAAGTTTGGAAGAAGTAGAAAAATATCTTTTGGAAAATTCGATTCCTTTTTAGAAATGAGTTTAACGATTCGCCGCGCAACAATTTCCGATGTCCAAATTATTTCGGCTTTGGGCATTACAACTTGTTATGAAGCCTATTTTGAACTTGATCCGTCAAAAGATTTAGCTGAATATTGTGTGAAATTTTTTAGCTTAGAAGCACTAACGGCTGAATTTGAAGACACAAGTTCGACATTTTTGATTGCCGAATTAAATTGTAAAGCAATCGGTTACGCGAAACTGCGCGAAGGCAAAAAAATTGAATGTTTGCAGGGAAAAAACGCGATTGAAGTTCAACGCATTTACATTTTGGAAAAGATGAAAGGCAAAAAACTCGGCGCGAAATTGATGGAAAAATGTTTTGAAATCGCACGAGAAAAAAATTACGAAACACTCTGGCTCGGCGTTTGGGACAAAAACATCGCCGCGCAGAAATTTTATGAAAAAATCGGGATGAAAATCATCGGAATAACTGATTTTTCCGACGGCAAAAACGAATTTATCAATCTAGTTTTTGCGACAGAAATTTTATGACAGAAAGACCACTTAAAGGCTTAAAAGTATTGGAAATGGGACAGCTTCTCGCGGGACCGTTTTGTGCTTCATTTCTTGCCGGGTTCGGTGCGGAGATTATTAAAATTGAGAAACCGAAAACGGGCGATCCGTTGCGCGTTTGGCGAAAATTGCACAAAGGAACTTCGCTTTGGTGGCTTTCGATGGGACGGAATAAAAAGTCAATCACGCTCGATATGACGAATGCGAAAGGTCAGGAAATTGCGCGAAAATTGGCGGCGAAAGTGGATATTTTGCTCGAAAATTTTAAGCCCGGAACGATGGAAAAATGGGGAATGAGTTATGAAAACTTACGCGAATCGAACAAAGGTTTGATTATGGTGCGCGTTTCGGGTTGGGGACAAACGGGACCTTATTCGTCGCGTCCGGGTTACGCGAATGTTGCCGAAGGTGTCGGCGGAATGCGTTATACTTCCGGCTATCCTGACCGTCCGCCGGTTCGCACGGGAACTTCGATTGGCGATACTTTGGCTGGACTTCACGCCGCGCTCGGTGCTTTGACGGCGGTTTATCATCGTGATGTCAACGGCGGCGAAGGGCAAGTCGTGGACGTGGCGATTTACGAAGCGATTTTCAATATGATGGAATCAACACTCGCCGAATACGACAAACTCGGACACATCCGCGAACGGCAAGGCGCAAAGCTCGAAGGTATCGTGCCGACTTCGACTTATCCTTGCAAAGACGGCAAATTTATCATCATCGGCGGCAACGGCGATTCGATTTATCGGCGTTTGATGAACAAAATCGGACGCGCCGACCTTGCCGAACACGCGGAAATGCAAGACAACGCCGGACGAGTCGGACACGAAGCGACGATTGACCAAGCCATTACCGATTGGACACGCACGAAAACTTACGACGAAGCCTACGCCGAAATTCTCGCGGCGGAAGTTCCGACAGGTCCGGTTTATTCAATCGCCGATATTGTCAAAGACGAGCAATACATTGCCCGCGAAATTTTTGAAGAAGTCGAAATCGAACCAAATGACACCGTAAAAATCCCCGCCGTTTTGCCGAAACTAACTGCAACTCCGGGTGGAACTGATTGGATTGGTCCAAAACTCGGCGCACACAATGAAGAAATCTATCGCGGATTTTTGGAAATGTCGCAGAGCGAATACGAAGATTTGATTGCAAGCGAAATTATTTGACAATGATTTATAAACTCAATGACCTCGAATTTGAATGGGATAACGAAAAATATGCTGTCAATTTGTGGAAGCATAAAGTAACATTTGAAGAAGCGGCGGAAGTTTTTTTCGATGAATTATGCGAATTCGGAGACGCTTCCGTTGAGGAAGAAGCCAGAGAATGTGTCATCGGATTTACTTTCAAATTCGACCTTTTATACACAGTTTTTGTCGAACGCGGCGAACGATTCAGAATAATTTCGGCGCGTCCCGCAACATTGGAAGAAGAAAAGATTTATGCGAGAAAAAAATAAAACTTTAGTAACGCCCGAAGGTTATACAGTTAGTTTTCGGGAACGCGAATCGGTTGAAATAAAACTGAATATTCCAAAAGAAGTCTTGGAAACCTTAGAAAAAATTGCAAAGAAAAAAGAGTTATCGGTTGAATCGGTTCTCAAATTTTTTATCGGGAAAGGTTTGCGCGATTTAGAGCCTGAAATGGCTAAAAAACTTTCTATGCAAAGACTAAAGTCAAGGAAGTCTAAAGAAGAAAAATTGGAAATTGATTTAGCGGCTTAATTTGAAATGAATCTACCGAAACAAGTTGAAATAGTTGAAGTTAGTCCGCGCGACGGTTTGCAGATGTTGCCGAATTTCGTGCCGACGGCGGATAAAATCAAACTTATCGAAATGGCAAAATCCGCCGGATTCAGGCGCATCGAGGCGGTTTCGTTTGTTTCGCCGAAAGCTGTTCCGCCGATGGCGGACGCGGGCGGGATTTTAGCGGCAATTGGCGATGATGAAAATATTGATGAAGTCGCGCTTGCGCTGAACGAAAAAGGTTACAAACGCGCTATCGAAGCAAAAGTTGATTGGATTTGCTATGTGATGGCGGCGACGGAAACGATGTCACTGAAAAATGCAAATACAACGATTGCCGATGGTTTAGCGATGACGAAAAACTGCATTGCGGACGCGCACGAAAAAGGAATAAAAGTTCGCGCTTCAATCGCTGTAACTTGGATTTGTCCGTATGAAGGCGAAGTGCCGAAGGAAAGAATTTTGGAGATTACGAAAGAATTATCCGAAGCCGGCGCGGACGAAATTGCGTTTAATGACACGGTAGGAAAAGCCACGCCGAATGATGTTTTCGAGTTGTGTTTCAAAGCAAAAGAAATGTTTCCCGAACAGCAATTTGCCGGACATTTTCACGATACGAATTTTACTGCTTTAGCCAATATCTACGCCGCAATGACGGCTGGTTGGAATGTTTTCGATTCGTCTGCCGGAGGTTTGGGCGGCTGTCCGTTTTCGCCCGGCGCAAGCGGCAACGTGGCGACGGAAAAAGTCGTCTGGATGATGGAAAAGATGAATATTGCAACGGGAATTGACGCAGAAAAACTCAAAACGACATCAGAATTTGCGAAACAAATTGAAGCAAAAGCAAAAACAAATTAGTCGTTAGTGTTCCATTGCTCCAAATCGCCACCGGGTTGCGGCAATCTGCCTTCGAGCCATTTTTGCAAAGTTCCCGGTCTGAAATCTTTGTCTTTGTTTTCAATTACCCAAGACAAAAAATCTCTCGGTCCGCCATTCAAATACGGCGCGGGCGAAACCGGATAAAAAACTGTTGGCAATCTTTCCGTAACCGAAATGTAATTGACGACACAACCGAGTTCTTGAATTACATTCCAAGCTAGTTCGTGGTCAATATCTATCCCGAATTTTATCCACCAAAACCCGTCTTCATCTGAACCTGATGCAATCGGTTTTTGAATCGCGGGAACTTTTTCGAGATATTCAATTAAAGTTTTGAAAGCTCTTTCATCTAATTTCGCCATAATTTATTTCACTATAAAAATATCTCATCCAACGTATTTTCATCAATAAACTTTTCGCGTTTTTTGCTTTCCAAAACAAAATTTGTTATAAATCTAAGACAAATGCAGACGATAAATCATTACATTGATGGCGAAAGCGTTCCGTCAAAATCGGGCAAAACTTTTCTATCCGAAAATCCGGCAACCGAAGAAACGATTGCCGAAGTCGCGTTTGGCGAAAGTGCGGACATTGATGTGGCGGTTGAATCTGCCGGAAAAGCGTTTGAGGTTTGGAAGAATTTTGCGCCGCTCGAACGCGGGAAACTGCTTTATAAAGTCGCGGATAAATTGATGGAAAGGCGCGAAGAATTTGCGCTTGCCGAGACGGAAGATTCGGGGAAAACTTTTCAGTCGAATCTGCATATTGACGTGCCGTTTTGCGCGGATTTTTTTAGGTATTATGCGGGCGCGGCGGACAAATTGCGGACTGCCGTGCCGAACAATGAAGCCGGAACGCATCGTTACGCGGTGCGCGAGCCTTACGGCGTAATTGGCGCGATTGCGCCGTGGAATTTTCCGCTCGTGATGGCGACTTTGAAACTTTCTGCCGCGCTTGCTTGCGTCGTGATGAAAATGGCGGAGCAAACGCCCGCGACCGTAACGATGTTGGCGAAATTGTTGACCGAAGTCGGTGTGCCGAAAGGCGTGGTTAATGTCGTTCACGGCAACGGTTCGACCGGACAATTGCTTGTTCATCATCCGAAAGTCAAAAAAATCGCGTTCACGGGTTCGAGCGCAATCGGCAAACTTCTCGGCGAACAATGCGGCAAAATGACGAAACCTGCTCTGCTTGAAATGGGCGGAAAATCCGCCAACATAATCTTTGCCGATGCCGATATTGATTTGGCGGTCAACGGAATTTTGCAGTCGGGTTTGGGAAATAACGGGCAGTTTTGTCTTGCCGCATCGCGCGTCTTGATTGATGAAAAAATCGCTGACGAAGTTACCGCAAAAGTCATCGAAAAAGCGAAAAAAATTCGTGTTGGCGATCCGATGGATTCGTCGTCAAATGTCGGTCCCATAATTTCGCGCAAACAAATGGAGCGCGTTTTAGATTACATCGAAATCGGTAAAACGGAAGGTGCGGAAATCATTGCGGGCGGTAATCGAATCGGCGAGAAAGGGTATTTCGTCGAGCCGACGGTTTTTGCGAAAATGATTCCGCAGATGCGAATTTGGCGCGAAGAAATTTTTGGTCCGGTTGTCGGATTAACAACTTTTTCGAGCGAAGAAGAAGCGATAAACCTTGCAAATGATAGCGATTACGGACTCGGCGCGTATTTTTGGACGAACGATTTAAATAGAATGCACCGCGTTTCAAATGCAATGGATTCGGGTTTGGTTTTCGTCAATATGCCGTCGTATATGACACCGATGATGCCCGCCGGAATTCGCAATTTATCGGGAACAGGACAAAATTTCGGGCTTGAAGCGTTGGAAAATTACACGAAATTAAAAGGAATTTATGTTAATTATTCGGGTAAGATTTTTCCGTGGCTGACTTAAAGTTCAGAGTCCACGCTTCAGCGTGTTGCAAATGCGAGCGGGGCGAGACAGTTGACCGGTGTTGAGTAGCTTAAATGATAACGAAGAGAAACCGCTTCGCTTCGCTGGCGGTTTGCATGCTGAAGCGTGGACTCTGAACTATTTTTCAATCGTGAATAGCACGACATCACGCAATTCTTGACCGTGGGCGACGGCGAATTTTTTGCCGTCCGATGACCACGCGAAAGCGTTGATGATTTCGTCTGCAAATTCGAGAAATTTTTCGGGTGTGCCACCCGCAAGATTTTGTTTCCACGCGGTTGAATTGTAAAAAGCGTAAATTAAAGATTTTCCATCGGGCGACCAGCGAAGTTTTTCGTAGTTCAAATCCAGAGCCGAATCAAATAAATAAAGCGGTTCGCCGCCTTCGATTGGAAAGACGGCAAGTTTTAGTTTTTCTTCTTTTATCGGGCGATAAAAACAGGCAAACATTTTGCCGTCGGGCGAGATTTCAACCGATTTTGAGGCTTTGTTTGTAATTTGCACGGGCGTTCCGCCGTCGGGCGAAATTCTCCAAATTAAACCTCCGACTTCGTAGAAAATCCAATTTCCATCGGGCGTAACGCTTGCGCCGTAGCCGCCGTCGGTGGTGATTTGTTTTAAGTCGCTGCCGTCTGAATTAATGCGCCAGATGTTCCAATTTCCGCTACGGCGCGAATCGAAAACGACAAAACGACCATCGTTTGTAACCGAAGGTTTGCGGTCAACCGAGCCGCCGGGCGTGAGTTGTTTGGCGTTTGAGCCGTCAGAATTCATTGTCCAGAGCGTTTCGCTTTTGTCGAAAAATCGGCGGAAAACGAGTCTGCCATCGGGCGCAAACGTCAGACCGTTAAATGCGCCATCGCGTTTGCCGACAGCGTTATTC
>CALMEH010000133.1 GCA_937863115.1 uncultured Acidobacteriota bacterium | reverse complement strand
CAAAACGCCGACACCCGTTTTGGTTTTTTTTTTACCCGCAATCGCCGAAATTTTAGCCGCCGTAATGCGTCCGATTCTGTCAAATTCGGCATATCCGCTCGCCATAGCTTGGGCATTAACCGCCATCGGAGTTCAACAAAGCGGCAAAACGGCAATCGTAATTTTCGCCGCTTTCGGCACAATCGCCGCACTTTTGGCGGCACTTTCATTTGTCTTGAAAGATACTCGACAAAAAATGTCTTAATTTCAACATTTTCAACTTTGCGAACTTTGCGCCTTTGCGGGAAAAATTGGTTCATTTCCCGCAAAGACGCAAAGTTCGCAAAGAAATTATATGAACAACGGAAAAATCTGCATCTCAATCTGCGCCGAAACCGCCGAAGATTTAATCGCGCAAATCAAACGCGCCGAAGATTTGGCAGATGTTATCGAGATTCGGTTTGATTGCCTAACAAAGAAAGAATTTGATAAATTAGACTACCGTTTTCCTTACGGAGAAAATTACATTTATACATTTCGCCCAAAAGAACAAGGCGGAAACCGTGAATTGTCTTTGGAAGAACGCGAAGAATTTTGGAATTCAGGAACCGATTTTGGTGGCGGAGACTTTGAAGAAGATGTTGTTGAAAATCATCTTTATTGGCTTTACAGCCCTGTAATTTGTTCATACCACGATTTCAAGAGAATTCCCGAAAACTTATTTGAAATTTATGAGCGAATAAAATTTAACGGCGCAAATGTTGATATAATCAAGATTGCTGCACAAACAAAAGATATTTCTGACGCGATTCCGATTTGGCGACTGCTCGTAAAAGCAACCAATGAAAATCAAAAAATAATTCCAATCGCAATGGGCGAAGCGGGAAAATGGACGCGGATTTTGGGGTTGGCGCACGGTGCGTTTATGACTTACGCCGCGCTCGATTCGGGCAAAGAAACCGCGCCCGGACAAATTTCGGCGCGTGATTTAATTGAAGTTTATCGCGTCAAAGAATTAAACGAACAAACCGAAATCTTCGGCATTTTGGGAAGCAACACGAGTTATTCGATGTCGCCATTTATGCACAACGCGGCGTTTAAGTTTCATAATTTGAATGCTGTTTTTGTGCCGCTTCAAACTCACGATTTAGACGAATTTATGCGCCGAATGGTCAAGCCCGAAACACGCGAAATCGAATTAAATTTCAAAGGTTTTTCCGTAACGATTCCGCACAAACAAAGCATTATCAAGCATTTGGATTTCATAGACCAAACTGCAAAAACAATCGGTGCAGTCAACACGGTGAAAATTATTGACGGCAAACTTCACGGCTACAATACGGACGCGCACGGATTTATTACGCCTCTGAAAAACACTTTCGGCGATTTGCGTAACGCAAAAGTCGCCGTTTTCGGCGCAGGCGGCGCGGCTCGTGCTTGTGTCTATGCGCTCAAACGTGAAGGCGCGGAAATTACGATTTTTGCGCGAGATTTGGCAAAAGCAAGGTCATTAGCTGAAGAATTTCAAATTACCAATTACCAATTACCAATTACCAATTACCAAGATTTCGACATTATCGTAAATGCAACTCCGCTCGGCACAAAAGGCGAACTCGAAAACGAATCAATCGCCCGCGCCGAACAAATCGAAAATGTAAATTTGGTTTATGATTTGGTTTATAATCCGTTTCAAACGAAATTATTAACAGAAGCCGACAAAGCCAACGTCCCGAAAATCGGCGGAATGGCAATGCTCATCGCGCAAGCAATGGAGCAACAAAAAATCTGGACAAATTTGGACGCGCCGATGAGGGAAATGAGCCGAGAAATTTTAAAAAGACTGCAATGAACGAAAGATACAGCCGACAAATTTTATTTAATCAAATCGGCAAAGACGGACAAGAAAAACTTTTAAGTTCGCGTGTTTTGCTCGTTGGTTGCGGTGCTTTGGGCGCGGCGCACGCGGAAGTTTTGGCGCGTGCCGGAGTCGGTTTTTTGCGGATTGTTGATAGAGATTTTGTCGAATTTACGAATTTGCAACGTCAGACTTTGTATTCCGAAAATGATGCGAAAGAGCGTCTGCCGAAAGCGGTGGCGGCGAAAAATCGTCTGGTGGAAATCAATTCGGAAATTGAAATTGAGGCAGTTGTCGCAGACGTAAATCATTCAAACATCGAAAGTTTGGTAAAAGACGTTGATTTGATTTTGGACGGCACGGATAATTTTCAGATTCGATATTTGCTCAACGATACTTGCGTCAAACATCGAAAAACTTGGATTTACGGCGCAGCGGTTTCAAGCTACGGCACGACGATGACAATTTTTCCCAACGAAACGCCGTGTTTGCGTTGTATTTTTGAAGAAATGCCCAACGCAGGAAGTTCGCCGACGTGCGACACAGCGGGCGTGATTCAACCGATAATTTCGAGTATTTCAGCAATTCAAACAACCGAAGCGATGAAGATTTTAACCGGAAACACGGACGCTTTGCACAAATCTTTGATTCAAATTGACGTTTGGCAAAACGATTGGCGCAAGATTAAATTGAGCAAACCAAACGAAGATTGCGAATGTTGCGGAAAGCGAAATTTTGAATTTCTCGATGCCGTAACAAACGAATTTTCCGCTGTTTTATGTGGACGAAATGCCGTTCAAATCGCACCGAAACCAACAGAAATTGATTTGGAAAATCTCGCCGAAAAGTTAAAAAATCTTGGCGAAATCAAACTTAACGAATATCTTTTGCGTCTAAAAATCGAAGATTATGAACTAACCGTTTTCCGCGACGCACGCGCCATCATTCGCGGAACTGCCGATGTTTCCGTAGCGCGTTCGATTTATGCAAAATATGTCGGGGTGTGAGATACTTTTCACAAGCATTTTTCGCGTTATTTATTGGAGATTCTTATGAAAGATAAACCAAAAATTGTGATTATCGGTGGCGGTTTCGGCGGGCTTCAGGCGGCGAAGGATTTGGGCGGTGAAGATGTCGAAGTTACGCTGATTGACAAGAAAAATCATCACACTTTTCAGCCTTTGTTATATCAGGTTGCGACGGCGGTTTTGTCGCCGGGCGAGATTGCTTCGCCGATTCGACGCATTTTGCATAAATTTAAAAACGTGCAGGTGATTTTGGGCGAAGTCGTCGGATTTGATTTAACAAAAAAATCGGTCAAACTTGCCGACGAATCGGAGATTGCGTTTGATTATTTGATTGTCGCGGCAGGTGCGCGGCATTCGTATTTCGGACACGAAGAGTGGGAAGATTCCGCGCCCGGATTGAAAACGGTCGAAGACGCGCTGGAAATTCGTCGGCGTGTTTTGCTTGCATTTGAACTTGCCGAACGCGAAGCATATTTGACAGGCGTGAAAAAACATCTGAATTTTGTCGTTGTCGGTGCGGGCGCGACAGGTGTTGAAATGGCTGGCGCGATTGCCGGAATTGCGCGTCAGGCTTTGGCAAATGATTTCAATTTGATTGATACGAAAAAAGCTCTCGTGATGCTTTTGGAAGGCGGCGACCGAGTTTTAAATACATTTTCGCCGGAACTTTCGGAACGCGCAAAAAAAGATTTGGAAGATTTGGGCGTTGAAGTTTATTTGAACAGTTTTGTAACGGAAGTCGAAGCCGGACGAGTAAAATACAGCGATAAATGGATAAATTGTGATGTTTTGGTATGGGCAACCGGCGTTGCGGCTTCGCATTTGGGCAAAGATTTAGGCGTGGAAACTGACAAAGCCGGAAGAGTTTTTGTAAACAATGATTTGAGTTTGGCGACCGATAAAAATATTTTCGTCATCGGCGATATGGCTTCGTTAAAACAAGCGGACGGCAAACCTGTTCCGGGCGTTGCGCCTGCCGCGATTCAGATGGCGCAAACCGCAACCGCTAATATTTTGAACGATTTAAAAAACAAACCGCGCAAAGATTTCAAATATTGGGACAAAGGTTCGATGGCGACAATTGGTAAAAGCAAAGCGATTGTCGAAGCCGGACGATTAAAAATGACCGGATTTCTGGCGTGGCTGGCGTGGCTTTTTGTTCACGTTATCAGTTTAATCGGTTTCAAAAATCGTCTGTATGTTTTGAGCGAATGGTTTTGGGCATATCTGACACGCGAAAGAAGTGCGCGTTTGATTACGGGCGACGCTGACGAATTGCGCGATGCTTTAATTTTTTTGGAAGCAAAGCCGGAAACGAAAATATCACTAAAAAAATCTAATTAAGAAAAGCGACCTACTTTGAAGAGCGGGCGCAGAGCAACCCTTCCTGACCTGATATTATTTTTAACTTTTCTTCATTAATTTTACTTGAACAACAGTAAAGTTATACAAATCAACCTAATCATAATTTCAGGTCAGGAAGGGTTGCTCTGCGTCCGCTTTCTTTAGCATAGTTTCTTTTTGGCGTTATTTCGTGTATTTTTATTTTTAGATTTCAATTAAACATTTCTAAACAATTTGATGAATAAATATCTTCTTTTCTTTACGTTTCTGCTTTCATTTTCAATTACAATCAATGCCGGCGAACCTTCGATTTGGTCGGTTAATTCTCGCGCCGATGTTTTACGCGGCGATGCAAAAGGTGTTTCAATCGGCGATAACGGCGAAATTTCGCTTGCGCCGAAATTGACGGAAGTTTTCAAAACCGATCAATCTTACGTTTGGGCAAGCGCGATTGACGCAAGCGGAAATGTCTATCTCGGCACAGGTTCGGACGGCAAAATCTTTAAAGTTGACGCAAGTGGAAACGGAAAACTTTTTTACGATTCGGCTGAATTGAATGTTGCGGCAATCGCCATCGGAAAATCAGGCGAAATCTACGCCGGAACTTCGCCGGACGGCAAAGTTTATCGGATTGACGCAAGCGGAAATGCAAGCGTTTATTTTGAACCGAAGGAAAAATATATTTGGTCGCTTGCCGTATTAAATGACGGAAGTTTGGCAATCGGCACGGGCGAAAACGGCAAAATTTATAAAGTGAAATCGGCAAACGCTATGCCGGAAACTTCCCTACTTTTTGATACGAGCGAAAATCATATTATTTCGCTTGCGGCGGATAAAAATGGAAACCTTTTTGCAGGAACAGACTCCGGCGGTTTAGTTTTGCGATTCGGCGCGGATAACAAAGCGTTTGCATTGCTTGATTCGCCGCTTCGTGAAATTCACGATTTGGCGGTTGGCGCGGACGGTTCGGTTTATGTTTTGGCTTTGAGCGAAACGATTGCGGCGGCGAAAACCGAAACGACAACAACGACGACAACTTCAAACACCGTTACCGTTGAAACAAATCCGGCGGAAACGCCAACAAAAAGCCGTTATGATTTGACGAATGCGAAAACGATTGTTTATCGAATTTTGCCCGATGGAAGCACGAATGTTTTGTGGAATTCGCCGACGGTTATCGGATTTTCAATCTACGCACATCAAACCGGAAACGGCGTTCTTGTCGGCACTTCCGACAAAGGCAGAATCTACAATATCACAAACGATGGACGCGAAACTTTGGTTTTGCAATCGGGCGAAGGACAAATTTCGACTATAAAATCAAACGGCAAAAATCTTTTTGCGACTTCGAGCAATCAAGGGAAACTTTTCCGTTTCGGCGCAGAATCAAACGCCGAAGGAATTTACGAATCGGCAGTTTTAGACGCAAAAGCAACCGCCGATTGGGGCAGAATCTGGTGGCGTTCGAGCGGAAATGTTACGATTCAAACCCGAAGCGGCAATACCGAAAAACCGAACGAAACTTGGAGCGATTGGAGCGCGGCATTTTCCGACCAAAAAGGCGCACAAATCACTTCTCCGAAAGCGCGATTTATTCAATGGCGGGCAGTTTTGAAAGGCGCGTCAACCGTGAATGAAGCGAGTGTTTCCTATCTTCCCGCAAATATTGCGCCCGAAATTCTTTCGATTCAGATTTTGCCGACAAACGTCGGACTTGCGGAAAATCCGGCGATGCAAATTGATCCGAACATCGAAAATTCCGGCATTGATTTGAGCGTTTTCGGTTTGCAAAATCCGCAGATTCCGCCACGCCGGATTTATCAGCGCGGTGCGAGAAGTCTTTTATGGACGGCGGAAGACCGCAACGGCGACAAACTTCTCTATGACCTTTACTATCGCCAAACAAATGAAGCCGAATTTAAACTTTTAGCCGAAAATTTGCGCGTAAATTTTTATACGATTGACGGTTCGACGCTCGCTGACGGACGTTATATTTTCAAAATCGCTGTTAAAGATTCGCTTTCAAATCCGACAACGAAAATGCTTTCCGGTGAACGTCTGAGCGAACCTTTTGACATTGATAATTCCGCGCCGATTGTTACGCAAAACGGCACGACACAAATTAACGGCGACCGCGTTAAAATTTCTCTAAACGCAAGCGAAACAGCAAGTTATCTAACCCGCGCCGAATACAGCATCAACGGCGGGACGTGGCAAACTGTCTTTGCCGACGACGGAATTTCCGACGGCACAAAAGAGTCTTATACTTTAGATTTAACGATTCCGACCAAAGGCGATAATTCGGTTGCTTTTCGCGTTTTTGATGCAAACGGAAACATCGGAATTATTGGTATTGCGGTGAGAAAATAGGACGGCTTTTATTTAATTTTCGGCTTCTTTCAAAAAAAAAGAACCTTCTACAGAAAAAAAAGAAGAGCTTTTAAAAGTCTGAGAACGGCTTTTTAAAATTTGAGAAGAGCTTTTTAAAATTTGAGAACGGCTTTTTAAATCTTGAGAACGGCTTTTTAAATCTTGAGAAGGCTCTTTAGAAAAAAAAGAATCCTTTTTTAATTTGTCGGAGTTCAAGTTTCAGAATTTTATGAGTTTATCAAAAAATAGTGTTGCTATAATCACAGGCGCGGCTTCCGGTATCGGACGTGCGCTTGCCGTGCGATTCGCGCAGGAAGAGATTGCCGGAATTTCTATTTCCGATGTCAACGAAAAAGGCTTGGACGAAACTTTTCAGATGATTGAAAATTCTTCGGTAAAAGTTTCAAAACATCTCATTGACACCTCAAAACTCGCGGAAATCGAGCGTTTGAAAACGGAAGTTTTAGCAAAACACGGACGCGCAACACATTTGATAAACAATGCCGGAGTCGGGCTTATTGGAACTTTCGAGCAGATTTCGCTGGAAGATTTTGAATGGCTGATGTCAATAAATTTCTGGGGCGTGATTTACGGTTGTAAAGTTTTTTTGCCTGTTTTACGCGAGCAGGAATCGGCGCATATCGTCAATATCTCCAGCGTTTTCGGAATGGTTGCGCCGCCCGAACAAACTGCCTACTGTTCAAGCAAATTCGCCGTTCGCGGCTTTACCGAATCCTTGCGCCACGAACTCGAAGACACAAATATCCGCGTTTCAAGCGTTCATCCGGGCGGCATCAAAACCAATATCGCCCGCAATTCGCGCATCGGCGAAAATACGCCCGAAGAATTCAAAGCGCAAGGCGTAAAATTTTTCGATAAAGTCGCCCTAACCACGCCCGAACAAGCCGCCGAAACAATTATCAAAGGCATCAAAACCGAAAACCCGCGAATCTTAATCGGCAAAGATGCCCACGCAATTAATTACGTTTCGCGCCTTTTCCCGAAAAAATATCTGAAAATAATCGAACGCCTTTCCGGTCATCGGCTCGATTTGCGAAAGAAAAGTTAAGCCGAAATAATCTATTTCTCCTGCAAAGTCATAGTTTTGCTTTCTGCTTTTATTTCGAGTTGGCGTGTCGTTTCCTCGGTAACGCTTTGAGGCATTAAATCTTCGGTTTCATAGATTGATTTTTGCGGTTTGACGTAATCGGTTTGCGTCGGAGGAAGTTCTTTTTTCGGCTGAGTTTCGGCAAAAATCGGCTGTTGCGGAACATTAACTCGTATTGAACGTTCTTTTTTCAGCGCGTCGGCTTTTATCCAACGGCTAATGCCCGAAGCCAGTAGAAAAAATCCCGGAATCATCATCAAAAGCCAGAAAACTCCTTCGCGCGGCGGAATCGTGAAAAGTAAAAAACCTGCCAACAAAAACCCGAGTCCGAGAATAATGTTTCTGATCGAAGTGCTGTAAAGTTCCGCCGGAGAATTTTCGGACGAAGCCGCGTTTTCGACCAAAAAACTTCCTTCGACAACGGCTAAAACATTGCTCAAATCTGCGCCACACGAACGGCAAAATTTACCGTTATCAGGATTTTCAGTTGCACATTTCGGACAAAACATAGTGTTGGTTCGTGGTTAGTTGTTAGTTGCTCTTAATTTTTTACTTTTTACTTGCTTCCGGTTTCGGAAGTGTCATTGTTTCGCCTTCGGAATCCATTTCGAGATGGCGCGTCGTGCTTTCGATAATGCTCGGCGGAACTAAATCGCCGGTTTTATAGCGCGAATTATCCGGTGAAACAAATTCGGTTTGTGCCGACGGAAGTGCGGCATTTATCGGAGCGGAAGAAAGAGCATTTTGCGAAGTTTGCGGTGCAAAAGTAATGCCTTGCGATTCGCTTTTTTTAAGTTGAATGTATTGCGCCACGCCCGCACCAATCATCGAAAACGCCGGAATCAGCATCCAAAACCACCAACCATTTCCCTTTCCCGACACTCCCAAAACAACCGAAACCGTCAGAAACGCAATTCCCATAAAAAATTTGGTAATCGCGCCTTCCCAACTTACGGGTTTGCCTTTACTATTTACAAGATTTTGGGGTTGCGGCAATTTTCCAGAAAGTGCTGCCGAAACATTTCCCAAATCCGCGCCGCACGAACGGCAAAATCTTCCCGTTTCGGGATTTTGTGTTCCACATTTTGGGCAAAACATAATATTTGTTAGTTGTTAGTTGTTAGTTGTCCATTGCAGAAAACCGCGAACCTCAAACTTCGGATTTCTCCCTTTCTCCTTTTCTCTTTTTCTCCCTTTCTTGCCTCTGCCGAACCGCCTCGAAAAGCAATACGCCGGCGGCGACCGAGACGTTCAAACTTTCAATTTTCCCGTGCATCGGGATTTTTACGAGGGCATCGCAATTTTCCGCAACGAGCCGATGCAAGCCTTTACCTTCACTTCCTAAAACGAGCGCGGTTTTCTGCGTCCAATCCCAATCAGGATAATCTGTTTTCGCATCGCCGCTTGTGCCGACAACCCAAATATTATTCCTTTTTAATTCTTCAATCAAACGATTCAGGTTTTTCGCCTTCGCAATTTTTACATATTCGGTCGCTCCGGCTGAGGTTTTAACAACGGTTTCGGTCAACGAGGCGGCGCGATGTTCGGGAATAAACGTGCCGTCAACGCCCGCGCATTCCGCCGTTCGCAAAATCGCGCCCAGAT
>CALMEH010000132.1 GCA_937863115.1 uncultured Acidobacteriota bacterium | reverse complement strand
CGAAGATTTTGAATATCGCACGAGCGCAGATGTTTTTACAGCGGTTCAATGCCGTTCGTGCGGTTTGGTTTATCTGAATCCGCGTCCGACGGTTGCAGAATTTGGAAGAATTTATCCGCCGAGTTATCACGCTTTTGATTTTTCCGAAGAAGAATTTGGTTTTGTTCACAAAGTCCGAAGCCGTCTGGAGGCAAAGCGTTTATTGGAATTTTGCAAAGGTTTGCCGGTGGACGCGAAGATTTTGGATGTCGGTTGCGGCGATGGTTTTCATCTGAAACTTTTGCGCGATTTCGGCGAAAAAACTTGGGCTTTGCAAGGTTTGGACGCAAGCGCGAAAGCCGTTGAGGTTGCAAAAAAATCAGGAATTAATGTTCATTTTGGAACAGCCGAAGAAAATAATCTGCCGGAAAATTTTTACGACTTGGCGTTTCTGATTCAAACTGTAGAACACGTTGAAAAACCTTATGCAGTTCTTTCTGCAGTTTGTAAATTGTTGAAACTAAACGGCAAATTAGTCATCGTAACCGATAACACGGATTCGCTTGATTTTCGATTTTTCAAAAAATCTTATTGGGGCGGCTATCATTTTCCACGTCATTGGAATCTTTTCAATCAAAAGTCTCTAAAGAAATTGGCGGAAAAAACAGGTTTTGAGATTGCCGAACTGACTACGCAAGTTTCGCCCGTAAATTGGGTTTATTCGATTCACAATGCGCTGGTTGATAAACGTGCGCCGCAATTTTTGATAAATCAATTTACGCTGAAATCAACCGTTTCGCTTTCGGCTTTTACGATGCTTGATATAATTTTGCAAAAACTCGGTCGCGGTGCGCTTTTGCGGGCGATTTTGCAAAAGCCGGAAGATATTTTGCCTGCGAAACATACGAAAGAAACGAAAAAAAATAAAAAAAGATAAATTTTTTGATTTATTTTCGTTCTTTTCGTGTGTTTCGCAGGCAAAAAATGTAATTATATGAACTCCAAAAAACCAATCGCAATTATCGGCGCAGGCTTGGCAGGATTAACTGCCGCGAATTTTCTTCAAAAGCAAATTGTGCCGTTTATTTTGTATGAAGCGGGCAAAAAAATTGCCGGACTTGCGGCGAGCTTTAAAGATGAAGAAGGTTTTTCTTATGATTTCGGAGCGCATTTTATTACGAATCGGCTGGCAGCAGCGATTGGCGTTGCTGATGAATGTTTGACCGTAAAGCATTACGGCGAGAGAGTTTATTTAAACGGCAAAATTTATTCTTATCCGTTCGGTTTAGTTAAAATTCCGCGAATGACTCTGAGCGGAGTAAAAGCGAAATTAGTGCGAAACGGACATTCACCGCAAACCGCCGCTGAATGGTGTCGGAAAAGTTACGGTGCGGCACTTGCTGATGAAGTCGCTCTGCCTTTAATCGAAGCGTGGTCGGGCGCGAAAAGCGAAGATTTATCGGCGGAAGTTGGTGCGAGTTTGCCCGGAAGCATCGGAAAAACTTTGTATCTGAAAGCCGCAAGTTTGCTAACACGCCGTGCTGTGGCTTGCGGATATAACCGCGAAATGCCTGAAAAAGCGAGTGTTTATCACGTTTATCCGAAACGCGGAATTTCGACTCTGTGCGAAAAATTAGCGGAAGGAATCGAAGATAAGATTTTGCTCAATTCGCCGGTCGAAGAAATTATTGTCGAAAATGAAAATGTAGTTGCGGTAAAATCAAAAGGCGAAACCCGCGAAGTTTCAGCGGTTATCAGCACTGCGCCGGCGAATATTTTGGCGAAATTGGTTCGCGGCACAACCGCGCTCGAAAGTTTTGCAAAATTTCGTTTTCGTCCGATGATTTTTGTAAATTTAAAGTTTGAAGGGCGCGGACTCCTTCCAGACACGGTTTTGTGGTTTCCAGAACGCGAATTTCCGTTTTTTCGTCTGACCGAAGCGACACTTTCGATGCCTTGGCTTGCGCCCAAAGGTAAAACAATCATTACTGTTGACATCGGTTGTGAACGCGGCGATGAATTCTGGGAAATGGCGGATGATGATTTAACTGAACTTTGTTTGGAAAATTTGACGAAAATTATTCCCGAAGTGCGTGAAAATTTTTTAGGTGCGAAGATTTTGAAAACGCTGATTGCGTATCCGGTTTTTTTGAACGAATATGAAGACGAACGGCGGAAGTTTGAAAAATCAACAAACATCCCGAATCTTCTGAGCATCGGGCGAAACGGCGAATTTTCGCATATTTTTATGGAAGACGTTTATTGGCGAACACGGAAAAAAGTCGGGAAATTGATTGAAAGTTCAGAGTTCACGCTTTAGTGTGCGTCCGCCAGCGAAGCGCAGCGGGCAAACTGAAATTTGAACTCTTAACAGCGAAAATATGTCGAAAAAATTCGTATTCATCTTAATTTTTTTGCATCTTGCGATTGCCGTGCCGCTTGCTTTAACTCTCAATATTTGGGTTGATGAAGCCTCAACGCTTTACACAACGAAAAGCGGATTTTTCCAAACATTTCAGAATATTTTTACTGATGAAAAACAAGCTCCGCTTTATTTTTTGATTTTGAGTTTGTGGCGAAAACTCAGCGATTCTGTGTTTTTCGCGCAAGTTTTTTCGATGATTTTTAGCGTCGCGGCGATTTTTGCTTTTGCGCGTTTGGCGAAAAGAATTTGGGAAGAAAAAACAGCAATATTTATCACGGCGATTTTTGCGTTTCATCCGTTTTTGATTTGGGCAAGTTTTGAAATCCGCGTTTATTCTTTGTTGATTTTTTTGAGTTGTTTGCTTTTCATATTTTTTTATGACGGCTTTTTGGATGACGAAATTATTTCCCGCAAAGGTGCAAATGCGCAAAGACGAGCGCAAATATTTTATGTTTTGACGGCAGTTGTTGCGCTTTATACGCATTATTATTTGGGTTTTGTGCTTGTCGGAGCATTTTTCGCGCTTTTGATTTTGCGGCATTTTGCGGCGGCGAAAACGTATTTTATGCTGATGCTCGCTGTCGGCGTGGCGATTTTGCCGCTTTTTTATATTATTAATCTGCAATTTTCAGACCGCATTTCAACTTTTCAAGAAGAAAAATCATTCATTGAAGGCGCAAGAACTCTTTGGAATCATTTTTTGACATTTGTTTTGCCGACGGAAATTTATCCGACAGAAGAAATTACCATTTTTTCTGTTTTTCGTTTGTGGATTGTGCGCGTTGCATTCCTTGCGGCGTTGATAGTTTTCGTCAAAAACAAATTCAAAGTTACTGATAAAATCATTGTTTCCTTCGGCACGATTTTTGCTGTTTGCGCGATGTTTTTTTTGTTTGTTTATTTTCAACTCGGTGTCGGTTATATTGAAACGCGCCACGCGGCTGTTTTTTTTGTGGCAGTTTTTGTTTTTGCGAGTGCGGTTTTCGTAAAAATTTTGCCGCGCAAATCTTGGATATTTGTTACGGTTTTATATTCTATCTTTTCTGTTTACGGCATTTACGCGCTTTATCCCAATCTGACAAAACGCGGCGATTGGGCGCGTATTGCCGAATACATCGAAAAAAACGAAACGGAAAATCAGCCGATTATGATGTTTCAGGTTTATGACGCGATTGCCTTGCCGGTTTATTACAAAGGCAAAAATCGCATTTTGCCGGACGAAAAGTTTTTCTCGTTTTTTATCGAAGCCGAAGCCGGAAGCGTGGAAAGTTATCGCAACCAACTCGAATTCATTATCAAAAAAATTCCGCCCGATGTGTGGGAAATTTGGCTTTTGACAAATGACAA
>CALMEH010000131.1 GCA_937863115.1 uncultured Acidobacteriota bacterium | reverse complement strand
GTTTCAAAGTTGCACGTTTGCCGTTTATCGGAACTGCGCTTGATAATTTTGTTACGGCAACACCAGGTTTGAGTTGGATTCCGAATGGTTTGGGTTATCAATTTTTCTTCGGCGGCACGTCGCTTTTAATTCTCGTTGGCGTGGCAATGGACACAGTTGCCCAAATCGAAGCGCAACTCGTAATGCGAAATTACGAAGGCTTTTTGGGCGCAGGTTCGCGTTTGCGAGGTCGCAGAAGTTAAAAATATTTGAACCGCAGAGACGCAGGGACGCAGAGAAAATTTAATAAATCTCCGCGTCTCTGCGTCTCTGTAGTAAATAATTTGATGAGTAAAATTATCGTTTTAATCGGTGCGCCCGGCGCAGGGAAAGGCACGCAAGCCAGACTTTTGCAGGAACGACAAGGCATTCCACAAATTTCAACGGGCGATATGTTTCGTGAGATGAAAAATGCTGATACGCCACTTGCGAAAGAAGTTCAAGAAATTATGGCTTCGGGGAAATTGATTTCCGACGAATTAACATATCAAATTGTTAAAGACCGAACCTCGCGCGAAGATTGCAACGAGAATTATATTTTGGACGGTTATCCGCGAACGGCGGTGCAAGCCGAACAGCTTGAAAATTTAGCGAAGGAACAAGGGAAAACGATTCAAGCGATTGAAGTTGATATTGCTCGTGAGGAATTGATGAAGCGTTTGACGGGACGGCGTTCGTGTCCGATTTGCGGTGAGATTTATAATATTTATTCAAAATCGCCGAAAATTGAAAACGTCTGCGATTTTCATCCCGAAGCCAAACTGACGCATCGCTCAGACGATAATGAAGAAAGCGTTTCGACTCGTCTTGCAACTTACGACGAATTAACTAAACCGTTATTGGATTATTATCAAAATTCGGGACGTTTGGAGAAGGTTAGTGGCGAAGGAAGTTTAGAAGAGATTTATAAAGCAATTGATGATTTGGTTCGAGGTTAGTTACAACACCGGTTTAAGCAACGACAGCTAACAGATGTTAAAAGAATTTTTCAGTAACTTAAGTCGGGTATTTTTAGGAAAAGGAATGATTATTGCAAAGTCGCAGAAAGATTTAGATAAAATGCGCGAAGTCGGCGAATTGATTGCCGAAGTTCGTGAAACTTTGCGGGCAATGATTGAGCCGGGAATCTCGACGCTTGAATTAAACGCCGTTGCCGAAAAAATGATGCGTGATGCGGGAGCGATTCCGACGTTTATCGGTTATAAACCGCACGGAATGACACCGTTTCCGTTTGCAATTTGTGCTTCAGTAAATGAGGCGATTGTGCACGGATTTTCAAAAGATACGCCATTGAAATCTGGCGATATTGTGTCGCTTGATATGGCGGCGACCTATAACGGATTTGTTGGCGACACAGCTTTTACCGCGCCGGTCGGCGAAGTCAGCGATGAAGCAAAACAACTGATTCGTGTAACGGAGGAATGTTTGGCGTTGGCAATTGAGCAATGTCATCCGAATAAAAGAGTCGGCGATATTTCTTGGGCGGTTCAATCACACGCCGACAAATATGGTTATGGAATCGTCCGCGATTACACCGGACACGGCATCGGACGTGCGATGCACGAAGCTCCGCAAATTCCGAATCACGGCAGAGCCGGAACAAAAGAAAAACTTCGTGCCGGATATTGTATTGCGATTGAGCCGATGCTCAATCTCGGAACTGAGAAAACAAAAACTTTAGAAGATAAGTGGACAGTCGTAACCGAAGACGGAAAAGTCAGCGCACACGCCGAACATACGATTGCAATCACTGCGGAAGGTCCTGAGATTTTGACGCTCACAAAAGAGCAAAAATTGGAGTTGAGAAAAGAGAAAGCGAGCGCGGCTTGAAAAGTTGGCGCAAAAAAGATAACATAAACAGTTTGTCGTTAAGGTTGAGATTTTATTCTCTGCAATATTGATATTAACCAAAACGTTTCTGTAAGATATGTCAAAAGAAGACGCGATAGAAGTTACGGCAACCGTGCTTGAAACTTTGCCGAATGCGATGTTCAAAGTCGCACTCGAAAACAATCAGCATCAGGTTTTAGCACATATTTCCGGCAAAATGCGAAAGAATTTTATTCGTATCTTGCCGGGTGATAGAGTTTTAGTCGAACTTTCGCCTTACGATTTAGGTCGCGGGCGAATAACATATCGCTACAAATAAAAAGGAAAGAGGACAAAAATATGAAAGTTCGTCCATCAGTAAAGAAAATTTGCGATAAATGCAAAGTAATTCATAGAAAAGGCATTGTGCGGGTGATTTGCGAAAATCCGAAGCACAAACAAAGACAAGGATAGGAGATTGTTAGTCGTTAGTTGTTAGTTGCAAAGACCGAATAAGAAATTAGCAACTAACAACTAACAACTAACCAAAATATTATGGCTCGTGTAGCAGGTGTAGATTTACCGCCGAATAAGCGTTCACAGATTGGATTGACCTACATTTACGGTGTCGGGAAGTCGCGCTCGACGGCGATTTTGGAGCAGGCTCAAATTGATATTCACAGAAAGATTAAAGATTTGAGCGAAGATGATTTAAATAAAATCCGTGCAATTCTCGACGAACAAGGCGACATCGAGGGCGATTTGCGGAAGCGTGTGCAAATGGACATCAAAAGGTTGATGGACATCGGTTGCTATCGTGGTTTGCGCCATCGTCGCGGTTTGCCTGTTCGCGGGCAACGCACCAGCACAAACGCCCGAACCCGCAAAGGTCCGCGTAAAGCCGCAGTTGCGAAGAAAAAAGCACCGGGCAAGAAGTAAGTTTCGGGTTTCTGGTTTCTAGTTTTTGGTTTTCGGATTTGACTAGAAACCAGAAACTAGAAACCAGAAACTAAAGAAAATATGGCAAAGCAACAAGCAAAAGGTAAGAAAACTTACAAAAAGAAAGAGAGAAAAAATATTCCGCAAGGAATTGTTTTTATCGCCGCGTCTTTTAATAACACTTTGATTTCGATTACGGATACGAAGGGAAATCTCGTTTCGCAATCGTCGGCAGGTGCGCGTGGTTTTAGAGGTTCGCGCAAAGGAACTCCGTTTGCCGCGCAACAAGCCGCGCAAGAAGCCGCCGGAAAAGCTCTGGATGCAGGAATGCGCGAAGTGGAAGTGCGTGTCAAAGGTCCGGGCGGCGGTCGTGAATCGGCAATTCGGGCGATTAACAATTCGGGGATTCGCGTTACGTCAATTCGTGATACTACACCGATTCCGCACAACGGATGCCGTCCGCCGAAACGACGCAGAGTTTGAGAATTTTTAGATTTTAATTATAAAAAGGAAGAAGGGAAATAATTCCCGTAAACTTTTCCGAAAATGTTTAGAGTCCACGCTTTATCGTGTTCAACCGACCGCAATGCGCGACAGTTGTGGGCAAATAAAGTTTGAAATCTGAACAAAAGGAAGAAAAAATATTATGGCTAGATATAGAGATGCGGTGTGCCGTTTGTGCCGCCGCGAGGGTGGAAAGTTATTTTTAAAGGGCGACCGATGCTTTAAGCCATCGTGCGCGATTGAAAAACGCGGAACAAATCCGCCGGGACAACACGGTGCGGCGCGTCGGAAAATGCCCGGAGGTTACGGTTTGCAACTTCGGGAAAAACAAAAAGTCAAGCGCATTTATTTTGTGCTTGAAAAGCAATTCCGCAATTATTTTGAAAAAGCTCTGCGTCAAAAAGGCGTTACGGGCGAAAATTTGCTTTTCCTGCTCGAACGTCGTTTGGATAATGCAGTCTATCGTGCAGGTTTTTCAACCTCGCGCCGTCAAGCGCGTCAACTTGTAAATCACGGACACATCGAAGTCAACGGTCGCAAAGTTGATATTCCTTCGTTTCAAGTGAAGGTTGGCGATGTTATCAGCGTCAAGGACAAAACCACAAAAAATGTTCACGTTGATGGTGCTTGGTCAACTTCCGGCGGTCGTGGTCGTCCGAATTGGATTTCTTCGAGCGGTAAAGATTTGAGCGTTACGATTTTGGCTCTGCCGAAACGCGAAGACGTTGACCAAAATATCAACGAGCAATTAATCGTCGAACTTTACAGTAAATAATTTTATTGGTCTTTGGTCTTTGGTCTTTGGTCTTTGATTAGCCGAAGACCAAAGACCAAAGACCAAAGACCATTTTAAAAAGAATATGACACAATCAAATACTTGGACAGATTTTCAAATGCCGAGCCGTTTGCAAGTTGAATCGGAAACTTTAACTTCGCGTTACGGAAAATTTTACGCGCAACCATTTGAGCGTGGATTCGGCACAACGATTGGCAATTCGATTCGCCGTGCGTTGCTTTCGTCAATTGAAGGTGCGGCGATAACTGCCGTTAAAATCGAAGGTGTAGAACACGAATTTTCGTCCATCAAAGGCGTGGTCGAAGATGCCACAGACGTTATCTTAAATCTTAAACAAGTGGCTTTCACGCTCCACGGCGGAATGCCGAAAACGCTCACCATCAATAAATCGGGCGCGGGCGAAGTTACAAGCGCGGATATTGTTGCCGATGGCGATGTTGAAATTTTAGACGATACGGTTCATATTGCAACCATCGGGGCAGGCGGCGAATTAAATGTCGAAATGCGTCTGAAAATGGGACGCGGCTACGTTTCTGCCGAATTTAATAATGACGAAGACCTTTCAATCGGCTATATTCCGATTGATTCGGTGCATACGCCGATTAAAAAAGTCAATTATGCGGTTGAAAAAACTCGCATGGGTTCAAACACCGAATATGATAAATTGACGATTGAAGTTTGGACGGATGGGTCGGTCAAGCCCGATGATTCAATTGGTCTTGCCGCAAAATTGGTCAAAGACCATATGAGCATCTTCATCAACTTTGAAGAAGAAGAAGAAGATTTCAAATACGAAGACATCGCGCGTGCGCCGCTTCTTCGCAACGATTTATTAGACCGTCCGGTTGACGAACTTGAGCTTTCGGTGCGTTCTTACAACTGTTTGAAAAACGCCGACATTCGGTCAATTCGTGATTTAATCAAACGTAGCGAACGCGATATGCTGCACACGAAAAACTTCGGTAAAAAATCGCTCACCGAAATCAAAGATATGCTCCACGGAATGGGCTTGGATTTCGGAATGGATTTTGACGAACAAGGCAACCCGATTCCGGGTTCGGGCGGGAGAGATTTAGACTAATCAGAAATTAGGAATGATGAATGATGAATGATGAATTTTAAGCATTCATCATTCATCATTCATCATTCATCATTCAAAAAAATGAGACACTTAAAAGCACATCGAAAATTGGGAAGAACGACGGCGCATCGGATTTCTTTATTAAGAAATTTGGCGACATCGTTGATAAATGCGGACAAGGAATATATTGTTACGACAGTTCCGAAAGCCAAAGAATTGCGTCCGTTTGTCGAAAAAGTTATTACATTGGCGCGTCGTGCGGAAAATTTAACGGGTGATGACGCAAGGGCGCAGGGAGTTCATTTGCGCCGTCAAGCGGCAAGATTTTTTCACGCGGGAAACACGACTTTCAAACTACAACAAAGCCGTTTTCGCGGCAAAAAAGGTGAACCGAAAGAACCGATTGAGCGCACAGCCGGCGTAAAAGCCGTCCAAAGATTGTTCGGCGAACTCGGCGCACGTTACAAAGATCGCAATGGCGGTTATACTCGTATTATTAAACTCGGTCGCAGAAAAGGCGACAACGCGGAAATGGCAGTCATCGAATTAGTTGACAGCGCACGCGAAATGGCGAGCAAATAAAAGGAGTAATTCTTAAATGAGCGAAACAGCATTGGCGAAATCAAAAAGCGAAACGAAGGAGCGAACAATAAAGAAGCAGACGACAGCTCCGTCTTTGAATATGGCGGAATTGCGCGAGCTTGCAGAACTTGTCAATGAACACGGTTTTACCGATTTCGAGTTTGAAAACGCAAACATCCGCGTTCGCTTGAGCAAAATGATTGCTGCGCCGATTGTCCAAACGGTTCAGCCTGCGGTTTCTGCGCCAGTTGCCGCAACAGTGCAAAACGAGACCGTTACTCCTGAAACTCCGACGGCGACGGATGAAGATTTACATAAAATTACTTCCCCGATTGTCGGAACTTTCTATGCTTCGCCCGCGCCGGATAAAGATGCTTATGTTAGTTTAGGTGACAAGGTTTCGGAAAATACAACGGTTTGCATTGTTGAAGCGATGAAACTGATGAACGAAATTCAAGCCGAAGTTTCCGGCGAAGTCGTCAAAATCTACGTCGAAAATGGTCAGCCCGTTGAATACGGTCAGCCGCTTTTCGGAATTAGAAAATAGTTCAAAGTTCAAAGTTCAAAGTTCAAAGTTCAAAATTTTGAACTTTACTTTGAACTTTGAACTTTGAACTTTGAACTGATGAAAAAACGCGAAATTCGCAAAATTTTAATTGCTAATCGCGGCGAGATTGCTTGTCGGATAATCTGGTCGTGCAAGGAAATGGGCATCAAAACCGTTGCCGTGCATTCAACGGCTGACCGCGAAGCTCTTCACGTCCGTTTTGCCGATGAAGCGGTTTGTGTCGGCGGTGCGCCGTCAGCGGAAAGTTATTTGAATATTCCGGCGATTATCAGCGCGGCAGAAATTACTAATGTTGACGCGATTCATCCGGGTTACGGATTTTTGGCGGAATCGGAAACCTTTGCCAAAATTTGCGAAGATTGCAATATCAAATTTATTGGTCCGAAACCGCATGTTATCGGAATGATGGGCGATAAAGTCGAAGCTCGGCGGACGATGATAAAAGCCGGAGTTCCGGTTTTACCCGGTTCGCCCGACCCGATTGAATCGCCCGAAGAAGCGATTGCGCTGGCGAAAGAAATCGGCTTTCCCGTAATTATTAAAGCCGCAGCGGGCGGCGGCGGACGCGGAATGAGAATTGTTCGTGAAGAAAAAGATTTGGCTTCAAATCTCGAGCTCGCGCAAACCGAAGCACTTGCGGCATTTAAGAACGGTTCGGTTTATATCGAAAGATATATCGAACGTCCGCGGCACATCGAAATTCAGGTTTTGGCAGACGAACATGGCAACGTGATTCATCTCGGCGAGCGCGAATGTTCGATTCAGCGGCGGCATCAAAAACTTTTGGAAGAAGCTCCTTCGGCGGTGATTTCCAAAGAATTGCGCGAAGCAATGGGCGCGGTTGCTGTCAAAGCGTGCCAGGAAATCGGTTATTCAAATGCGGGAACTTTTGAATTTTTGCTTGACGAAGACGGTAAGTTCTATTTTATGGAAATGAACACCCGCGTTCAGGTCGAACACCCTGTAACCGAGATGGTTACAGTCGTTGATATTGTCCGCAATCAGATTCGGATTGCGATGGGAGAAAAACTCGGCTTTACGCAATCCGAAGTGCAGATTTTCGGACATTCAATCGAATGCCGGATTAATGCCGAAGACCCAGTAAAATTTACACCTTCGCCAGGCAAAATTACAGGTTTGAATCTTCCGGGCGGTCCCGGTGTGCGAGTTGACACGGCGGTTTATCCGGGTTATGTCGTGCCGCCGTATTACGATTCGATGATTGCAAAACTCATCGTTCACGCCCGCACACGCGAAGCCGCAATTGCGCGAATGAAACGCGCTCTGGAGGCAATGGTCGTCGAAGGGATTAAGACGACAATTCCGCTACATCTGAAAATAATGGCGGATGAAAAGTTTCAAAAAGGGGATTTTTCAACCAAATTTATGGAAGAATTCGGTAAATAGTTAATTGCAAATCGTTCATTGTGAATTAATGCAGGAAATTGTAAAATTATGGGTAATAAATAGCAATTAACTATTTACACAACAAATAACAAAATAAAAAACTTCGCGGTTACTGTTTGAAATAATAGCAGAGTTACTGCGAGCAACAGGAGAGGCTATTTTTAGTAAATAATAAATTATGTCAACAGCTACGGAAAGAAAAGAAGAAATCGTTGGAGATTTCAAAACACACGGTTCGGATACGGGGTCGTCGCAAGTGCAAATTGCGCTTTTGACGGAGAGGATTAAGGAATTAACAGCGCATTTCAAAATTCATAAGAAAGATAATCATTCGCGTCGAGGTTTATTGAAAATGGTCTCGCGCAGACGCAAACTTCTCGATTATCTCAAACGCAAAAATATCGGTGAATATCACACAATTATCGAGAAGTTAGGATTGAGAAGATAAATATAATGGATAATTGATAACAGATAATTGATATTTTTTTGATTTAATTATCTATTTTCCACTATCAATTTTCCATTGCTTTGACTGCTTCGGGTCATCAAAAATAGCGGTTCTCTCGAAGATTTTGTTTTGCGAAAGCTGAACGTGACAGCGCATTAAAACGCAGACAAAAAGAGAACATTGTCGCAAATTATTTCCTAAAGCGGCGGATAGCTTTCACGAGTGAGCTTCTGCCGCTTTTTGTTTATTTGAAAAATGAGGAAAACTAAGTATGTCACAGAAAAAATATTTGAATGAATCAATAAAATTGGGCGATAAAGAATTGACCGTCGAAACGGGCAAGGACACCAACCAAGCCGCCGGGTCGGCCGTGATTCGCTATGGCGATACGATGTTTTTAGTAACCGCCGTCAGCGCACGAACCGCACGCGAAGGTT
>CALMEH010000130.1 GCA_937863115.1 uncultured Acidobacteriota bacterium | reverse complement strand
GCGGGGCCGCGACCCCCCCCGCCCCGGTGCGTCGGCCCCCCCCACCACGCCCCGCTCATGTTCTCCTTTCTTCACCAAGGCGGGGTTGTTTGGCGTTTTCCCCGAACCGCCGTAAAGAATTCGTGTGGCGTTTGCCGTGTCCGCGCCGTGCGAATCGGCGAGAACAGAACGAATAAAACCGTGCATTTCTTGAGCCTGTTCAGGCGAAGCCGTTTTACCGGTTCCGATCGCCCAAACAGGCTCGTAAGCGATTATAATACGTTTCACATCGGAACTTGTCAAACCATCTAAACCGTTGCGAAGCTGATTTCCGATAACATCGAAAAGTTTTTCCGATTCTCTTTCTTCCAGAGTTTCACCGACGCAAACAATCGCAATTAAATTAGAAGCAATCGCCGCTTTCGTTTTTTTATTGACCAATTCATCCGTTTCGCCGTAAAACTGTCGGCGTTCCGAATGCCCGATTATAATGTGTGAACAACCGACATCTTTCAACATCGCCGCGGAAACTTCGCCCGTGTTCGCTGAATCCTTCGATTCCGCCGCACAATCCTGCGCCGCAACCTTCACATTCGAGCCTTCCAATCTGTCGGAAATCGTTTTCAGATGCACAAAAACCGGCGCAATCACAACTTCGCAATGATTCGCATTTGACACCAAACCGCGCAAAGTCAAAGCCGTCCCGACCGCTTCGCCGAGCCGTTTATACATTTTCCAATTTCCCGCAATCACAGGTTTTCTCATATCTTTTAATCAAAAACCAAGATTCTATCACAAAACTGAAACTGCTTGAAAATACTTGTGTTACATTTGTCAAAAGTTCCGAATTATTTTTGCGGAATTTGCTAATGTGCCGTATTCAAATTAGATGCCGGAGTATTGTAGGTTGAAACATTCGGATTGGTATTGCTGTTTCCTTCTGCGCCGATGTCGGTTTCGTTTCCGTTTTTGTCAACTTGCACCCGCCGATTATCTCGAATCATTACGGCATAATCGCCGTCGAACCTGTTGACGACTTTATCATATTTGAATGGAATAACTTCTTTGCCGTCTTCATCAATAAATCCGTGTTTACCAAGTATCACAGCGTGTCCCAAACCATTGGAAAAACCATATGCCCCATCGTATTTCGGTTGAATAACAATTTGACCTATCGAATTCTTGAAACCCCATTTTCCTGCGCTGTTTTGAAACGGATCCCAACTGCTTGAATTAGGGCGTGTAAAAATAAAGATACCAAACAAAAGTAAAATTGCAACAAGTGTGTAAATACCCCTTTTTTCAATATATTTTGCAAAATTATTACCTTTTGTATTAACTGTTTCTGACGGCCGAATGGGCGAATTTTTTGTGGAAACTGCGGCTTTCGTGTCAATTCTGTGGTCTTTTTTAGAAACTTCGGAAACGGGATTTTGTGCAAATTTTATAACGATCGTTTCCGGAGGCACAGCAGGAAGTGTCGGCGCAGGATTATGAAGCATTCTTGGAACATTATTTACCAAAGTTTCTTTTTCCTCACCGATTTCAATCGATGGCGAGTCGTCAAAGATTTTTGGTTCAATCGGAACACGAAAAACTTCCGTCTTTGCTAATGTCGGATGCGCCAAAGGAACGTGCGCTTTTAAAAGTTCGTCGCGCATTTCGGTAGTTGTCTGATAACGATTTTCGGGTAATTTCGCCAGAGATTTTTCGACAATCCGCCTTAAATCGGACGGAAATTCATTACTCAAAGGCTCGAAATCTTTCGTCAAAACTGCGAACATTCTTTCCGTTGGATGTTCTTGCGGAAACGGCAAACTTCCCTTTAGCATTTGATAAAGCACGACACCGACCGACCAAATGTCTGTCTGAATCGAACGCTTTCCGTCAAAGGCTTCGGGCGACATATACGCATCTGTTCCGATAATTGTCGAACTAATCATCGTGGTTTGCATCGCCCTTGAAATCCCGAAATCCGCCAGACGCGGTGTGTTTCCCTGCAGAAGAATGTTTTGCGGTTTGATGTCGCGGTGAATTATCTTTCTGCTGTGCAAAAATTCCAAACCGTTTAAGATTCCAATCGTCATTTCAACGGCTTCTTTCGTTGAAAGTTTCGTTTCACGCTTCAATTTGTCGTGAAGCGAACCGCCGTCCGCAAATTCCGAAACAATCACGACTTGCCCGTCATAAACATCGGCATCAATTATCGGCAAAACATTTGGATGCCCGCTCGCCGCCTCCCAAAGCGTCGCTTCTTGCCGAATCGCGTCAAAATTCACCTGTTCTTCGTGCGGCAATTTGACGGCAACACGCTTCACTATAAACTGCGAACGCTTTTCAGCCAACCAAACCTCACCAAATCCGCCCTTGCCGAGCTTCCCGATAAGCGTATATTGTCCGATTTGTTACCCTTCACGAAACATTTGATTCAATATGCCACCGCACAAACTTGTGTTTGTTATACATTTGACGAACATTTTACCACGAAAGAAACGAATAAAGAGTATGATTGAATTATGGTTTATATAAATATTCCGTTTGTCGAAGAAAATAAACGGATTGACAAGGATTTAGCGGAGAAAGAATTGGAAAATGCACAGATTAGCTACGAGGTAAAAGTAAGCGCGTTTGACGCAATTTACAATAAATTGCCGCGCGGGGTCGAATTTGATAATGAGAAATTAAAGGAAGCAATTGCATTAGAAAAAGTTTTGCAAAGATTGGGCGTGCCTTACAGACAATCGGAATTGCCCGAGTTTATTTAAAGATTATGAATTTAATATTTGAACAAACCGCCAATCGCCATCAATGCGGTTGTGAGGTTCTTGTTAATGATTTTTTGATGCAATGCACTTTCTCATCGTCAAAAACCGTAACTATTCCCGCAGGTTTGCAATTTTCCAACGGCAAATTGGAGCAAAACACGAACGAAACCACTACGACTTTAGCTGTTTGCGCCAATCACGAAAAACGTCTGCGAAATGCTTTTGACGAGATTACAAAAAAACACTGATTTACAGACTTCGGAAAAATAACCACAAAATCACACGAAATTACACAAAGGTTTTTACTCTTTTCGTGTAATTTCATGTGTTTTAAAGTAAGCAGAACAAATCAAGCAATTACCGAATTTTATTTTCCTGTCATTTATTATCTAACGCTTCAACTCCCGGAAGCGCATCGCCCGCAAGAAATTCCAATGTTGCGCCGCCGGTTTGAATATGCGCGAATTTATTCTTCAATCCAACCGCTTATTTCGGGTAACGGTTTTATTTCGATGGTTGTCCAATTTTTTTTGATGTTGTTCCAAACTTTTACGCCGTCGGGATAACCAAGATTTGAGCCGTATTCACCGTAATTGACAGCTAAGAAATTTTTTGTCGTTACGGGATGATCTGAATAAACGCGACCAATTTCCGTTCCGTTATAAAAGAAATTCTTGGTAATTCCGAAATTACCTTTTATCCATTCATCATCAATAACGGTAAAACCATTACCGACAAAGCCTTTTTCGAGTTGTTTATAGGATTTTTGTTCGACGCTTAAGATGTATTTATTCGCGCAATCATAAATAATTTCACCTTCCGCGTTCCGATAGAAATACGGATTATGTCTGGGAAGTTCTTTTATTTCGATTTTTACCAGCGGAGTAATCTTTCCCTTTATCGAAACAATAACAATTTCGCCGTTTGTGTGTTGGGATAAGAAATTTTCGTCATCAAGCCAGAAAACAGGAACTATCATCATATCTGATGAACGCAAGTTGAATTCGCGTAAAGTGTTGAAATTCCCTTTGATTAATTTCGTATTGTTCCCAACATCTGAGATTTTTATACCGCAAACATTACTTGTTATGCACCAACCTTGTGCGCTTCTGATTCCATTCGGTGAAAGTTCGCCCGACGACATTCCATCATCTATCTTTCTGACTTGTTTATATTTTTTCGTTTCAAGGTCGAAAACATACAAACCGTTCTTATATCTCTGATTCTGTATCTTGGTATAGACCTTGTTATTTTCTATTCTGTGGACTTCGCCGTCGTCGTCGTGGATTACCTTCTTTTCAATAACATCAATAATATCTCCCCAACGGGTTATGAGATAACGGTTTTGATAAACAATATCTTTCCAACCGTCAAAAATAACCTCGCTAAAATTTACGGTTACAATTTTCTCCTTGCCGACATATTCACCGTTCACAAAATCATAGCGAAAGAGTTCATAAACTTCGCAACCTACTTGTCCGGCTTTGCAATTTGAAACGAGCAAAGACGTTTTTCGAGTTGCCTGAGCATTAACCGAAATTATTAAAAAGATTAGAATCGCAAATGTGCCGAATAAATATTTCATATTGCGCTTATTTTACTTATAGTCCAACGCTTCAACGCCCGGAAGTGTATCGCCCGCGAGAAATTCGAGAGTTGCACCGCCGCCGGTTGAGATGTGCGAGATTTTTTCGTCTAAATTCGCTTGATTGACTGCCGCGACCGAATCGCCGCCGCCGACGATTGAAGTTGCGCCTTTTTCCGTGGCTTCGGCGACTGCTTTGGCAACGGCGATCGTGCCTTCGTCGAACGGTTTTTCTTCAAACATTCCCATCGGACCGTTCCAGACGATCGTTTTCGCGCCTTCGAGTGCATTGGCGAAAATCGCTTGCGTTTCGATGCCGATGTCTAAACCGACTAATCCCGTATTTGTAAATTCGACCGGAATCGTTTTGCGCGAAGTTAAAGGTTCATACGAATCAACGACCTGATGATCGGTCGGTAAAATCAATTGAACGCCTTGTTCTTCGGCAAATTTGGCGATTTCCAAAGCTTTCGGCATCATTTCGTCCTCGACCAGAGATTTGCCGACGGTCAAACCGTTTGCTTTGAAAAACGTATAAGCCATTGCGCCGCCGATTAATAATTTATCGACTTTGCGTTTTATCAAAGATGTAATAACCGGAATTTTATCGGAAACCTTTGCGCCGCCAAGTATTGCAACGAAAGGTCTTTCGGGATTATTTAACGCTTTGCCCAAGAAATTTAATTCTTTTTCCATCAACAAACCGGCAACCGAATCTTCAACAAAATGCGTAATTCCTTCGGTCGAAGCGTGTGCGCGGTGCGCCGTGCCGAATGCGTCGTTGACATAAACATCAGCAAAACTTGCTAATTCTTTAGCGAAATTTTCATCATTTTTTTCTTCTTCCGTGTGAAGCCGCAAATTTTCGAGTAAAAGAATTTCGCCGTCTTTTAACGCTTCGACTTTCTGCGCGACTTCATCGCCGACACAATCTGCAACAAACTGAACGTCTTTTCCGATCAAT
>CALMEH010000129.1 GCA_937863115.1 uncultured Acidobacteriota bacterium | reverse complement strand
CAATCCAAAAAAAGGCTACGACAATACCGAAAACGCCCAAATTTATTTCACCTGCAAACGGAAAATAAATTTTCTCCCAAAAACCAAAATTCCAAATAATGGTCGCAGCCGCGAGAGAATGTGCCGAAAATCGCCAAATCACCGAAACTTCATACAAATCGTCGAGCCAACTGATTAAAGAGACAATAATTGCTCCTGCAAAATAGCCCCAAATATTCTGAATTTCAAAGAACAAACAGAAAGTTCCGAAAATCGCCGCACAAACCAGAAAAATCACTAAACCACCACCCCGAGGTGTCGGTTGGGTATGCGAACTTCGTTCGTTCGGAATATCGAAAATTTTCTTCTGCAAACTCCATTGGCGAAATCTTTCGACACCAATATATGTTGCTGCAAATGTCAGCAAATACGCTAAGATGAAAAATATGTAGTTTCCCGTCATCTTTCCGTTTTGAGGTTTTGTTTATAAAATTGTGTTTGCCGCCGAATGGCTTCGGAAATTTTAGTTTCCGCTTGAAAACCGTATTTTTCACGAAACAATTCACCTGAAAAAACATCATTCGAAATCCATTTTCCGACGGTTTCTTGCAAATTGGAAATTTTTCCGATGTTCAGACTCTTTTTATTAACCCCAAATATTACATTCAAAAGACTTTGGGAAATTCTAAACGGCAATATTTTCCTTTTCAAATTTCGTGCAATTTCGGAAACAATAAAACTCATTTTCAAGTCCTCACCTGTTACATTAAATATTTCATTTGCCGAAGTTTTTTTTTCCAAAACCTGCAAACAAGCCTTGGCTACATCATTCTTATAAATCAAACTCTTTCGGTTTTCGCCTTTTCCAATCCATAAAAACCGTCTTTTATCTATGGCTTCGATTAAACGTGCCGTATTTCCACGATCATTTTCACCAATAACTGTCGCGAGGCGCAAAATCGTCAAAGCAATTTTATGTTCTTCACAAATTTTAGTGGCAATTTTTTCCGCTTCAAACTTACTTTTTGCATAAATACCTTTAGGATTGCAGGAATTGGCTTCATCAATTACTCCACTTGCTCCAGTATTGCCGTAAACAGCGACGGAACTAATCAGAATTAAGTGCTTAACACCCAAACGGACTGACAAACGTGCAATATTTTCAGTTCCTTTAACATTTACTTTCAAAAAATCTTCATCCGGCGTTTTACCAAATTGGTGTGCCAAACCCGCTGAATGAATGACAACATCTGCCGTTTGATTCTCACAATTACTACTCAAACTATCGAAATCTGTAACATCTACACGAACAAAACTTTTAAATTCACTTAAATCCTTTAATTTCAACCCGACAAAACTAATAATTTCGTGGTTTTTGCTTCGTAATTCGGTTACAATTTCTCTCCCGATAAATCCGCTTGCCCCTGTTACAACAATTTTCATACAAATTTACTTGTTAATCTGCTTACCGTTATCAGACGCATTTAACCGGAAATTTCCTTTTTATAGTGTTCAACCGCAGTTTTTAAAGAATATTTCGCACGTGCCGAATTGCGTGCGCGATTTTGCATTTCTGGAATTTTATCGCGTTCGACATAAATTTTTTTAATGATCTCAAGTAATTTTTCAGGTTCATTTGGCGACACAATCCATCCGACTTGATCTTCATCGACAACGTATGAAACTTCGGAATCAGGCTCAACTATTCCTAAAATAGGCTTTCCAACCGCCAAAATATTGTATGTTCGGCTTGGCATCGAAACGCCGCGCATTTTATTTACAAGCGAAACAATCGCCACATCACAAGCATTTAGAAAAATATTTTGTTCGCTTCTCGGCTTCGGGTCAAGCAAAGTTATATTTGAAAGTTTTTTATCTAAAACTTCTCTTTCCAACCATTTTCTTTTAACACCCGCGCCTAAAAAAATAAAATGAAATTCATCTAACTCCAAAAGTTTTTCGGCACAAAAAGTTAAACTTTCCAAATCGTTCGGATGCCCCATATTTCCAGCATACAAAAAAATAAATTTATTCTCTAAACCTAACTCCTGCAACAGTTTATTATTGCCGCGCGGTTGTGGTGAAACCTGTTCGAGTTCCGCCCAATTCGGAATATATTCGACCGGAATATCTAAACCTTCCGTTTTGCGCTCGACTAATTTTTTCATATCACGACCGCAGACGATTATTTTACTTGCATATTTATAAAGCCATCGATTAAAAAATTCGATAATTCGCACGAGCAGAGAGTTTTCCTTTGTTTTGTTAACCGCGACTAGAATTTCGGGATAATTGTCGTGAATCAGCAAAATATAATTGCCGCCGCGAAAAAGCGAAGCCAGAGCGACAATAAAAGGCATACTCGGCGGCGTGGTTACGACTAAAATCTTATCGCCTTTCTGAAATTTGAATAAGGCTTTGAAAAAAATCGAAAGACTCAAAGTGAGCATATTTATCAAACGAAAAATTATAACGTTTTTATCGAGCGTTGTTCCGAAAGCCCGAAAAATCTCTACTTCGTGATGTATTTCG
>CALMEH010000128.1 GCA_937863115.1 uncultured Acidobacteriota bacterium | reverse complement strand
ATGTTCGATCGTTTTAGCCGTTGCGCCGCGATTTTTTTTCATTACGGCGAACGCATTTGCCGCAAGTTTTTCGCGTTTTTCAACGTCTTGCAAAAGTTCTGCGAAAACTTCGACAAGTTTAGATTCGCCGTTTTTCGGCAGTTGAATAAGCGCGTTTTGATTTGAAAATTCGCGGACGATTTCAGTAAAATTCATCGTATAAAACCCCGTAACAATAGCTTTTCGCGCCAACGCCGGCTCTAAAATGCTCTGCCCGCCGTGCGGAATCAAACTTCCGCCAACAAAAACAAGTTCTGCCAAAGAATAAATTGCACGGAGTTCGCCGATTGAATCAAGCAAAATAATTTCGGCAGATTTATCGCGTGAAGATTCGTTTTCGCTGCGTTTTACCCAATCGAAACCGGATTTCTCAATTAATTCGCCAACTTCTGCAAAGCGTTCGGGATGACGCGGCGCAATCAAAAGGCGCGGCAATTTGTCGGACACGGAATTTTTCCAAACGTCTTTAAATGCTTGTAAAATCAGAGTTTCTTCCGGCGCGTGCGTGCTGGCGGCGACGATTAACGGCGAATTTTCCGTAATTGCGAATCTGGCACGAAAATCATCGGTCAGATTATTTTCAGCAAAATCTTGATCAAATTTTATGTTTCCCGTAATTTTGACTTTGCTTGACCGAATTCCGAGATCGATAAATCGTTTTGCGTCGGCGCGACCTTGCATCAAAGCCAAATCAATATAATGCAAAACGCGCTGCATCGTTCTTTTTAGATAAGAATAGCGTGTAAAAGATTTCTCGGACAATCTGCCGTTGACAATCGCAATTCGTGCGCCGCTTTTGCTTGTCTGCCGCAAAAAATTAAACCAAAGTTCAGTTTCCATCAACAAAACGACCGACGGTTTTATCGTTCGCAAAGCGCGTTTGACCGTAAATTTCCAATCGAAGGGAAAATAAAAAACGAGTTCGGCTTTGTCTTTGAATAATTTTTTGGCGAGTTCTTGTCCGGTTTTGGTTGTCGTGGAAACAACCAAACGATATTCGGGGAAATGCGTAACTATCTCATTTACAAGCGGTTGTGCCGCATTCGTTTCACCGACCGAAACGCAATGAAGCCACAAAACTTTTCTGTCGCCTTGCTCAAATTTCGGCAATTTTCCAAATCTTTGCCAAAACCCCGAAATATATTTTTCGCGTTTCAGCAAAAACATCGGCAACAATAAAATGAAACCGACGGTGAGCAGAAAACTGTAAAATAAAAACATAGTTCCAAGTTCCAAGTTTCAAGTTCCTAGAAGTTATCTTGAAACTTGAAACTTGGAACTAAAATTATTTAACTCTTTCCATATATTTCGATTCAGTCGGATTGACGCGAATTTTTTCGCCGTTCACGATAAATGGCGGAACGTAAAGAGTTACGCCGTTTTCGAGCGTTGCGGGTTTGTTTGAATTCGATGCGGTTGCGCCTTTCATCACGGGTTCAGTGTCAGTTACGACAAGTTCCATCGAACTCGGAAGCGTTACGCCGATCGGAGTGCCGTCGTAAAATTCGACTTCGATCAGCAGATTTGGCATCAGCCATTGCGCGGCATCGCCGAGTTCGTCTTCGGTCAGCGCGACCTGTTCGTAGGTTTCATTATTCATAAAATGATGATGCGAACCGTCCGAATAAAGATATTCCATTTTGTGCTGTTCGAGCGTTACTTTTTCGAGCGTATCGTTTGAACGAAAACGATGCTCGAACGAATTTCCCGTGAGCAAATTTCTCAAGCGCGTCTGCACCATTGCGCGAAGATTTCCCGGCGTGTGATGACGAAAATCCATCACCTTGACGGGCGTTCCTTCATGTAAAATTACCATTCCTTTTCTGATGTCGTTAGCTGAAAGTGCCATATAATCTCCGTATAAGTAAATGGACAGAATTATTTTATGAATACTCTGTCCGTAAAATTAATCTTG
>CALMEH010000127.1 GCA_937863115.1 uncultured Acidobacteriota bacterium | reverse complement strand
AACGCTCACGAATCAAGCGCAAAACAGTCATTTCACGATCTGCCCATTCAATTCTTTGTTTACCTTGCGGTGCAAGGTTAATGTCTTTTATATCGTAATCCATTGAAATTCCTTCTTTAGCCATAATGTTTTTAGTGAAAAACGAAAATTGAATAGTGAAAAGTGAAGGCTTTTAATTATTCACTTTTCACTTTTCGTTAAATTTTAAACTCCTGTTGCCAGACCGTTGACTGCGCTCAAAAGTGCATCAACTTTGTCAGTTTTTTCCCAAGTAAAGTTTTCGTTTCCGAAATGTCCGAAAGCGGCGGTTTGTTTGAAAATCGGTTTCCGCAAATCGAGCGTTTCGATAATACCTTTCGGGTTTAATTGAAAATTAGCGCGAACGGCTTCCGACAATTTTGCTTCTTCAACCGTGCCTGTGCCGTGTGTGTCAACCAAAACCGAAACCGGCTCGGCAACGCCGATTGCATATGCAAGTTGCACGGTGCATTTTTCCGCCAAACCTGCGGCGACAATATTTTTGGCGATATAACGCGCCATATAAGCTGCCGAACGGTCAACTTTCGTGGGGTCTTTACCCGAAAACGCGCCGCCGCCGTGCGGAGCATAACCGCCGTAGGTATCAACGATGATTTTGCGTCCCGTTAATCCGGCATCGCCCATCGGTCCGCCGACAACGAAACGTCCGGTCGGATTGATGTGATATTTTGTATCGTCATCAAGCAAATCAGCCGGAACGGTTGATTTGATAACTTTTTCGAGAATATCCGCACGAAGCTGTTCAGTTGTAACTTCTTCGGCGTGTTGCGAAGAAATTACGACGGCTTCGACGCGAAATGGTTTGCCATCACGGTATTCGACCGTAACTTGCGATTTTCCGTCAGGGCGCAAATAGGGAAGTTCGCCGCTTCTGCGGGCATCCGACAAACGGCGTGTCAAATTATGTGCAAGCTGAATCGGCAAAGGCATCAATTCAGCGGTTTCGTTACAAGCGAAACCGAACATTAAACCTTGGTCGCCTGCGCCGCCCGTGTCCACGCCTTGCGCGATGTCGGGCGATTGCGTTCCAACCAAGTCCATTACGCTCAAGGTGTTACAGTCATATCCGTAACTTGCGTTGTTGTAGCCGATGTCGTTAATCGTATCACGAATGATTTTTTTATAATTAACAATCGCGCTCGTGGTGATTTCTCCGGAAATAACCGCCGTGCCGGTTGTTACAAGCGTTTCGCAAGCAACTCGTCCGGTCGGATCTTGTTCGAGAATAGCGTCTAAAACCGCGTCCGAAATTTGGTCAGCGATTTTGTCCGGGTGTCCTTCGGTTACAGATTCCGAAGTAAATAAAAATTTTGCGTTACTCAATTTATTTGAAAAACTCCTTTTGAATAGAAAATTAAAATCTTTTGGAAAGATAACAAAAGGGAAATTGTATCTTTTTGAACTTAAAGTGTCAAAAGCGGAATTTTTTTAGTTTTTGCGGTTAACGGACTCAGGGTATTGTAATCTCAAGCGATTTGGACTGTATTCGTCCCTCAATTCCTTTGTAATTTTCAAATTTGCTTGATAACATCTCTGAATATAATTCATATTCACCGCTTGGAATGACTTCAAAAAGGTTACTAAAAGTAGGAATATGCAGACATCATCTGTCCAATATAAATCTGTTATATCAACTTGAAACTCTATTTTTTCTCCTTTCCAAAGTAACTCTTTTTTATTAAATTCAGAATCAGACTCCAAATAAGCTATGCTTCGGTAAACAATCTTCTTTACGGTTTTTTCTTTATTGTTATTTTCTTTTTCCTGCAAAACCATTACGGGATAGAAATTTAGTGGGAAAGGTTTGTATGAAATATTTTCAATCTCAATAGTAATTAAAAATGGATTATCTTTCTTTAAAATTGCAGACTTGGTAGAAATAGAAATAACGGCACATTTATTTGCACTGTTATTGGAACATTCTTCATTCAAACTTGTATGAAAAGCCTTTGCAGCATTTACTGGACAAATCAAACCAAAAGCGAAATAACAAACAGGGAATCTACATATTTTGCGTCTGATAATAAAGATTATGGTGTTATTAACTTTACTATTTCTGCTTAAGCACTATCTTTGGTTGTTTCAAAGGCTTCTTTTAAGGCTTTCAATACATCGCGCTTTTGAAAGTTTTCTAAATGATTGAAGCGAATTTCCAAATTAAAATCTTTACTTTCAGAAATGTATCGAAAAACTTTATTTGTAAATTTTTCAGAAGTAATTTTGGGATCGTTATTTTTTTTAGTCCGAGCATTTTGTCGGGCTTGTTCGCGGCTTCCACCGTTTTCGGTGATTTTGTCTAAAAACAAGTGCATTGCTTTTTCATCGAATTGGCGAGCGATTTCTAAAAGCGTGGATTTTGCTGTGATTTTAGATTCACGCGCTTTTTCGCGGATTGCTTCAGGCAACCCCGCAATAGTGAGAGACTCAGTTACGGTTGTGCGGCTTTTACTGATTTTTTTTGCTATTTCCTCTTGAGTGTAACCGAATTTTTCTTTTAGAGCGGCTAGACCGTCAGCTTCTTCCCAGATGGTTAAATCCTTGCGTTGAAGCTTTTCAATAAGAGCGATTTCAGCGATTGATTTTTCATCCAAATCAAGTTCGATGCACGGCACTTCGCGCAAACCAGCAAGGTTTGAAGCTCGCCAACGGCGTTCCCCGGCGATAATCATCCAAGTTTGATTGACACGGTTTGGTTTTACCAGGAGCGGTTCGAGAACGCCG
>CALMEH010000126.1 GCA_937863115.1 uncultured Acidobacteriota bacterium | reverse complement strand
TTCGACTTCAAACTCGTTGCGCTTCTGCGCCCGTTGCAATTCTTCGCCGACTTCGCGCGCTTCACGCTCCAAAACCAACCACGTCGTTCCGGCGGGATTAGCAGTTAAGAATAAAATTACTTTTTTTTCCGGCACTCGAATTTTCTCCTGCAATTTTTAGAATAGAAATACAATAGCAGTAATTTGATTTTGCACAAAATCCGGTGCGATTTGTGAATAAATAAAAAAGGCAAACCCATAAAAGATTTGCCTCACTTAAGATTGGTGAGTCGTGCAGGTATCGAACCTGCGACCCGCAGATTACTTACCACACTAGCTTTCACTAGCCACAAAAAACTTTTGTGTTGTAGTCTGGACTGGCTCATCATCCACAGCTTTATCTGTTTGGATGTGCGGCATACAGTCTCTGAGGGCTTTCTTTGTAAAAATCACAAAGGTTGCCTGCTGATTGCCCAATCTTCAAAATTTTCACGGTTTTTCAACTCGTATTTGAAGCTCTCAGGGTGTTCCAGCATACAGCCGCATTTTCAGTTTATTGTTTCCAATAAACGCTCCCGTTTTAAATGAACAAGAGTCTGCTGCTCTACCAACTGAGCTAACGACCCAATAGATTTTGGATTATAGCAAGAGTCTGTTTAGAGTTCAAACTTCAGTTTGTCGCAAGCACGAGCGAAGCAAAGTGTTTGCTAACCGCAATGTAGTGAAAGTTGATTTTGTTTTGAAACTCGACTTTCCGAATTTACCGGTTTCAATTAGTAGCGGAGGCAACCTCTCGCTTTCGCTTGCGGTTGCAACAAACTAAGTTTGAACTCTGAACTTTTTGGCAAACTGAAGTTTGGATTCTGAACTTTTTGCAAAATTTCCACTTTTGGGCGTTCTTTCAATTTGATTGATTTAGTGAAAAAAGTGAAAATACTTACGGCAATATGAAAGAATGTCCGAAATGTGAAGTTTGTTATGAAGATTCGGTGAATCTTTGTCCGGTTGATCAAGTGGCGACCAGAATCGCTTTGCCCGGTCCGCAGCTTCTTGCAAAAAGATACCTTTTGGAAAAACGCATCGGGCGTGGTGCGATGGGACAGGTTTATATTGCCAAAGACGAAAATCTTGGCACGCGGCGCGTTGCCGTCAAAACCGTCAGGCAAGATATTCTTAACAGCGAAAATTTGCAGGAAGGCGAAGCCATCGCGCGTTTTGAACGTGAAGCGCGTTCGGCGGCTTCGATTTCGCATCCGAATATTGTTGACGTAACCGATTTCGGCGAAACTGAAGAAGGCGTGTTTTATTTGATTATGGAATACGTTCCGGGCGAAACTTTGCATCGTCTGCTTCGCCGCGAAGGAACTTTGACCGTTAATCGCGCCATTGCTTTGCTCCGCCAAATCGCCAACGGTGTCGAAGCCGCGCACGATGCCGGTATTCTGCACCGCGATTTGAAACCTGCAAACATTTTTATAATGCAGAAAGGCAAATCTACGGGCGACGGCTTTATCAAAGTCGGCGATTTCGGCTTGGCGAAAATCGTTAATTCAACCGTTACGGATGCAAATTCAGACGCGACACCTTCATCACGCGGAATTATCGGAACGCCCGAATTTATGGCTCCCGAACAGATGCAACCGGAACTCGGCGTTGACGTTCGCGCCGATATTTACGCACTCGGCACGATTGCTTATTTGATGCTTGGCGGCAGAACGCCTTTTGTCGGCGACATTATGCAGCTTGTGATGCAGAAAATTATGCACAAAGCTCCACCGCTTTCGTCGCTCCGTTCGGACATTCCGCCAAAAGTCGAAGCCGCGATTATGAAATCTCTGGAAATTGAAGCGGCAAAGCGTCCGGCTTCAGTTGCAGATTGGATTTCGGAACTCGAAACGGCGGCGAAAGATGTTGATGCCGATAAAAACGTCGGCAAATCGCGCCTTGTTATTCTCGCGCCAATCGAAGCGGAAGTTTATGTTGATGATGAACGCAAGGGAATTATTGGGCGTTCGGGCAGATTGGTTTTAACCTCAATTCCTGCCGGACAGCATATTTTACGAGTTTCAAAAATAGGCGAAAAAGATGACGAGCGCGTAATCGAAGTCCGCGAAGACGGCAACGAACAAGTTATTCAAGCGCAACTTAAAACTGTCAAGGAAACTGCAAGTCAGCCTTCATCTTCACAAAGCGGAAGCAGCAGCGTCGGGCAATCGAGCATTATGCCCGGAATCGTGGCTTGCACGAATTGTCAATCGCGCTTTGCCGAAGGTGTTAAATTT
>CALMEH010000125.1 GCA_937863115.1 uncultured Acidobacteriota bacterium | reverse complement strand
GTTGAGCGTGTTTTGTGCAAACACGCCGTTTGCCGTCAGAAAAACGGCGATAAATAGTATAAATTTGTTCATAAAAACTCCTGATTTAATTCAAAAATACCGAAGTTCAGAGTCCCGCCTTCAGGCGGCAAACCGTCGCGCTTCGCTGACGGTTTGGCACGCTAAAGCGTGGACTCAAAACTTTAAAAAAAGACGCAGTTATCCTTTTGAATTAAATTTCGGCGGTTGCCAAACAGAAGTTCTAAAGTCTTTGGCGTAAGGATTATTGTAAAAATCGTTCAGGTTCGAGATTGCGGCAATCGTGATTTTATTTGTTACCGCAAAGTTTTTGAATTGATAAACAGTCGAAAAATGACAACACGAACAAATACAAAACGGCGAACAATCGTCGCCTGTTTCGTCGTCCGTTGTCTGAATTTGAATTTGCTCCGAAACTTCATCAAAGCGCAATTCTGCTTTCACCGCAAAATCTTCGCACGGTGCGAGCGATAAAAGCAGAATATAAACGCTAAAAATGAAGCAGAAAACTTTCATTTAAGACTGACCCAAACTATTCACCAAAGGCGAATCTCAAAGAAGTTTACCAAATCAACGGTTGTTTTTCATCTTTCCAAAAAAGTATTCTGAATTCTTCAAAATTATTTCCGTTGCTGATCGTATGATTATCGCGGATTTCTTTTCCAAGTTTTATTTTATGAAGTATTCCCGCGTATGTTCCGACGAATAAAGTAGATTCATCATCGGAAACTGTCATTCCGCTGATAGTTGAACCGAGAAAATGCCGCCAAAGTTTATTTCCTGCTTTATCAAAAGCCCGAATATAGCCGTAAGCGTCGCCGAGAATGTAATAATTTTCAACGGCAACACCCGAATACACACGGCATTCGTCGTCAATAATAGTTTTTCGCTCATCATCATCGCTTAAATCCGCAACGTCTTCAACCAAAACGCCAATTGTAGTTCCATTGTAAAAATGACAGGCGTTCATAATTAAATGAGTGCCGTCTTTTGAAAATAGAGTAAAGTGCGGATAAGAAGATTCGGGATAAATATCACCTATTTCAGTAAAGTAATTGTCTAAAATTCGATGATTTGAGCATTGGTCGCCTACGCAAACGAGTTTATTGTCGGGAGAAAGTGCGGCGTGTTCCATATCAATCGAAGAAGTCCATTCTTCATCTGTTACGTCTTTTACCGGATGGATTAACTCCGAACCGTTTTGCGATAAACAAAAAATTCCTTCCGAAGATACCAATAAAACTTTGCTTCCGTCATTGTAAGGTAATAGTTGTGTGATCGGTAATTTTTCGTTGCCAGGATATTCAAACTTAAATAATTCTACGCCTTGCCAACCTGAATAAGTAATAATGTTTTCATCCGTCGCAATCGCAAAACAATTTCCTTGGGGCGATTTGCCGATGGCGATTATATTTTCAGGAAGTTGTTCGACTTTGTAGTTTTCGAGAACAAAAGCCTTTTTTTCTTGATATGACGCACCGATTACCAAAGCAATTGTGTCGTCAGATACATAACAGAGATTGCCGATAAATTGCCCGTTCGCATTTAGCTTTTCCGCAAAAGGCGCGTGCGATGGTGGATATAAATTTCTGAAAACCTTAATTTCATTGGTCTTATTAGCTTCACGCAGCTTTTCTAAAACACTGTCAGCGAGATGAATTCTGTCATCGATAGGTTCTTCGCCTTTCCAATTTTCCCAACCGAATTGCTCGCCAAACTCGACCATTTTATTGACGGCTTGAGCATACTCCGCGCCTTTTACATTCCACTCAGTTTGTATATCCATAAAAAAATAGCCGCGAACTGATGATTCACGGCTTTTTGTGCTTAAATTTGCAAATATGTTACGCCGATTTCGCTGTCGCTTCCATATCAGGTTTCCAACGTAAAACAGGTTTTCGCGCGGCGGTTGCTTCGTCTAAACGTCCGATTCTGGTTGAATGCGGTGCGTCAATGACGAGTTGCGGATTGGTTTGCGCTTCTTCGTTAATGTCTTTCATGGCTTCGATGAATGCGTCCAAATCTTGTCTGCCGACTGATTCTGTCGGTTCGATGAGCATTGCGCCTTCAACAATTAGAGGGAAATAAATTGTCATCGGGTGAAAGCCGTAATCAATCAATCTTTTCGCAATATCGAGCGTGTGAACGCCTTTGCGCGATTGTTTTTTGTGCGACAAAATAACTTCGTGCATCGGATCGCTGTCGAACGGTTTGTCGAAATCGTCTTTGAGCATTTCGCTGACGTAACGTGCATTCAAAACGGCGGCTTCGGTGGCTTCTTTTAAGCCTGTGTCGCCGTGCGTGTAGATGTAGGAAAGTGCGCGAACCATCATTCCGAAATTGCCGTAAAACGCTTTGACGCGCCCGATTGATTCGGGAACATCGTAATTTAATTTGTAGTTTTCGCCGTCTTTTATAATGTGCGGAGTCGGCAAAAACGGTTGTAATTCCGCCGAACAGCAACAAGGTCCGCAACCCGGACCGCCGCCGCCGTGCGGAGTTGAAAAAGTTTTGTGCAAATTCAAATGAATTACG
>CALMEH010000124.1 GCA_937863115.1 uncultured Acidobacteriota bacterium | reverse complement strand
TGTCGGCTTCGCCCGGCGGTTTGGGCGGAATTCGCGCTCTGCCGGATTTGCGTCGGATTATCGCTTCGATGGGCGTTCACGTTTTGGCGGAAGATTTTGCGCTCGCCAAAGCGCACGAAGCGTTTGACGAAGAAGGCAACGCGAAAACCGAATTCGTGCAAAACGCGCTCGAAAATCTAGGCAAAAATTTGGCGGAAATCTTGATGAAAGTAAAAGGTTGAGATGAAGCAATATCTGTTCGTCTATGGAAGTCTGCGAAAAGGACACGAGCCGCCCGAAATCGCCGAAACCGCTGATAAATTGAAACTCGTCGGCGAAGCGTTTATTTACGCTGACCTTTATGATTTGGGCGACTTTACGACAGCGATTTCGGGCGGCACGAATCAAGTTTTCGGACAAATCCTCGAATTGCCTGATGACGCGGAAGTTTTGCGAAAACTCGATGAATACGAAGGTTTTTATCCGAGTGATGCGGAAAAAAGTCTTTTCCTCAGAAAGAAAACCTTTGCCCGTTTGGGCGACGAACAAATCGAAACTTGGATTTATGAATACAACGGAGATTTGTCAAAATTTTCTTTAATCAATAACCGAAACTTTTCAAATCCTCAAGCCGTTTAAGGCTTTATGACCGGAACAAGTTCAACAGCTTTTCTTTTTATTTCGATAGTTTGTTTAGGATTTTCAACCGTCGCGGCGCAAAACTCCGAGTTGGAAAAACTGTTTTCTTCCTCGATTGAAGCCGTCGGCGGCGCAAAAGAAATCAATAAAATCCGAAGCATTGAAGTTTTCGCCGACTGCACCGGACCAAACGGCAAATATACAACCGAAATTGTTTCTTTCCGCGATGGCAAAGCGCGTTTTACGCAAAAATTTTCTTACAAAACTACTCCGACCGATATTTTCATAAATGATAAATTAGCTTGGGAAACCGCCGGATTTTCGCTCGTTTCGCCGTTTCAGGGATTAGTTGTCCGACTGCACGAATATCAAAAAATGGCGTTTGATTTTCAAAAAATGTTTCACGATTTCGCACTCGAAGGCAACGAAGTTTTTGCAAACAGAGCGAGCGTCAAAGTCCGCGCCAAAAATGAATTGAACGGGACGATTTATCTGTATTTCGACGCGGAAACCAAACTTCTTTCGGGTTACGTTTTACCGATTCCCGGTTCAAACGAATCGGTCAAAAACGTCTTCAACGAATGGCGGAACGTCGGAAAATTGAAACTTCCATCAAAAGTTACGGCAACCGACAACACAGGCGATTGGGTTTTGAATTTTCAAAAAATTTCGCTAAACAAGGCAGACGCGAAAATTTTTGAAATCCCGCCGCGTGTCGCCGATTTAGCCGAATTATTGCGGCTTCACGAACAACAGAAAACGGCACATTTAACTTACAACGCCGAACTTTTTGTCGAGATGTTTGCCGACAATCTGACGCAAATTCAGAGAGGAAATGTTGTTACGCGCACAAAAGCGGAAAATCTGGCGCGGGTCAAAAATTATTTTTCTAGCTTCAAATTTATCGAATGGGAAAATCTGAAACCGCCCGTCGTAAAAATCTCGAAAGACGGCACGATGGCAACGATTATCGTCCAAAAGCGTGTGCGCGGAACTTATAAAAACGACAAAGGTGAAGAAATTCTCGACCAAACGGATTTTGCGTGGCTCGAAGTTTGGGAAAAAATTGACGGCAAGTGGAAAGTCGTAACAGTTGCTTCAACCGAAAAAATGATAGAAAATAAAAAATGATTTTCCGCCGAAAATGATTTTCCAAACTTACATTCCGAAATCGCCCTTGAATCAATTCGTTGAATGTTTTATCTATCACGAAGCATTTAATCCGCCGCATTCGGTTGACCGATTTTTGCCCGACGGAAATGTCGAAATCATCATTGATTTGGACGATAGACCGAAATTTATTTACGACAACGATTCGCTCAAGGAAATTCAATCGTGTCAGAGAGTTTGGGCTTCGGGCGTGAGAACCGAACCGATTTCGATTCATTCGGGCAAAGATTCCGCCGGAATGCTCATCATCGCTTTCAAACGCGGAATGGCGTATCCGTTTTTTCCGTTTCCGATGCAGGAAATTTCC
>CALMEH010000123.1 GCA_937863115.1 uncultured Acidobacteriota bacterium | reverse complement strand
GTTTGAAACTCGGTCAGTTCAAAGTTCAAAGTCCAAAGTCCAGAGTCCAAAATTGGTCGAGAGCAAAGTTTCGCAAAAAACGAAAAGAGAAGAAATCGCCGCGATTGTTGATAAATTTTTGTCGAGCAAATTATCGGAAATGCCGAAAGATTTGGCAAAACCCGAATCATCGGACGAAATCGCAAATCGCAAATCGCAAATCGCAAATGACTCGCCTGTAAAAACAATTATTCACGAAATTCGTCCGCCATCATCGGCAAACGGCACGAAACCGAAAGCGGTTGATTTTGTGAGCGAAACGGATGTCAGAAATGCCGTCGAAAAAGGCGAAAAAATTTATATTACGGCGAAAACAATTCTAACGCCTTCGGCGCGTGATTTAGGAGAAGAAAAAGAGATTTTTGCAAAAATTTAATGAGCCGAAACAATTCCTCGAACGGCTAAAAAATAATGGCTGAAACATTAGTAGAACAGAGAGTTTGCGCGAAATGCGGCGCGGATGTGCGAAAGGACGCACTTTTTTGCTATCACTGCGGTGGCGCAGTCGAAGCGGAAGTTGCGGTGTCTGCCACCAATGGTGATTCGGTTAGCAGCGGTTGGTTTCGGGAAAATATTGCGGCGGAAGAACCTAAAACAACAACCAAATTAGATGCGCCAGTTGCTGAAAAAACTGATAAACCGATTTCAAAACCATCTGATTTGAGACTTGAAACCGCGATTGAAAAACCTGCGGGAGAAATTTTCGATGCACCGTTTGAAGCGGCAAATGAAGCCCCGATTGTAAAAACTGCGGAACTTCCGAAAGTAGAAACAAAAATTGAAAAGTCTCCTGAAAAACCGAAGGAAGAAACAAAACTGAAATCGGCGGCGGCAATGCGTCGAAAAGCGAAAATCGTTGAAAAAAAACGCATCGAAGAATACGAATGGGAAGAACACGAAAACGCTCCGAACCTGTGGTTTATTTTGGTCGCGCTGATTCTGATTGCGATTGCCGGCGGACTCTTCTTTTTAGCGGTTTATGTGAAATGAGGAAAATTTTATGATAACTGCAACAATCGTAGTATTTCTGGCAATTTTTGGTGGAATGGCGGTTTTGGGTTTGATGATTTGGCTGATTTCGCGCAAAAATCGTGACAATTCGCCGAAAAACTTTATTCAAAACTCAAGCCGGGCAAGTTACGTCGATTCGCATCATCAAAGCGGTTTTCATCACGACGAAGACGACACAGATTTTGTTGACAACAGTTATTACACAAGCGAAACCGTTGAAACTACAGAAAAAACTGCATTTGACGGCGAAGCAAAAGCCGAACTTTTCGAGTCAACGGCAAGCGAAAGCAGTTATTCCCCACCAGCCGAAAGCAGTTACAGCGATTCTTCGAGCTACGATTCGGGCGGTTCATCCGATTCCGGTTCGAGTTCGAGCGACAGCGGTTCAAGTTCTTCAAGCGATTAGCAATTTATGAAATTCGACAAAATTCACATCACCGAACGAAGCGCAGTAGCGATTCTGATGTCGTGGATGCGCGAAATCATCGAAAAACACAATCTTGATTTAGGTTTGCCGATTGTTGAAACTGCCGGAAAAGACAACAAATTTCCCGACGTGGAAATTTACAGTTCTCGCCTGAGCGAAGATTGTATTTTGTCTTAAAATCTGAAACAGAACTTGATTTTTAACGAACAGGCGAATACTATGAGTAACAATATGCTCAATGGATTGAAAGCAATAGATTTATTTTGCGGTTGTGGAGGAATTTCGGCAGGTCTCCGTTGGACTGGCTTCCAAGTTTTGGCTGGAGTAGATTTTGAGCCAAACTATATTTCGACCTTTACGCATAATTTTCCAGACTCTAAAAGTCTTCAAATAGATTTAGCAAAAACCCCGCCTGATGAATTTATGCGTTTGGTCGGTATCAAAAGAGGCGAGATAGATTTACTCGCGGGCGGTCCGCCGTGTCAAGGTTTCTCAAAAAACGTGCCGAGAAAAAATCGTTATTTGGAAGATTCGCGCAATGAGTTAATCAAAGTTTTTCTGGATTACTGCGAAGAATTACAGCCGCGTTTCGTTTTGATGGAAAACGTAGCGGAAATGAAAAACGGTTTTGAAAAATCCTATACCGATGAAATTTTATCAAGGCTAAATGAAGAAGGCTATACGGTAACTTACGCTATTTTGAATTCTGCCGATTATGGCGTTCCGCAACGCAGACGACGGGCATTTTTTATGGCTAATCGTGAAGGCATTAAATTTCAACCACCCAAAGAAACACATTTAATCACAAACGGAAACAACTTGTTCGGATTTCCAAATCAGATAACGGTTTGGGACGCGATTGGCGACCTTCCGAGCCGATTTCATACGGACAATGACGATACAGAGAGCAAATATAACGGCAAACCGTTTTCAGAATTCCAAAAGTTGATGCGAAACGGAAACAAAACCGTTTCAAACCATTTTGCGAGATTTCTGCAACCGAAACAGTTTGAGCGGCTTTCGTCTATTGAGCCGGGACAAGGGATGAAAGATTTGCCCGCGCATCTTCGCACAAAAGGCGGTTATAGCGGGGCTTATGGACGTTTGACGAAAGATATGATTGCGCCGACGATAACGCGCTGGGTTTTTCATCCGGGTTCGGGAAGATGGGGACATCCGGTTGATACGAGGCTTTTGACAATCAGGGAAATCGCCCGAATCCAAAGTTTTCCCGATGATTACAAATTTGTCGGAACCTATATTCAGCAAGCCGGACAATTAGGAAATGCCGTTCCGCGGCTGTTGGTGAAAAAAATTGTCGAGAGTATGTTGGCTCAGTCTGAAACTTTCAATTTTTCCAGCAATACAATGAAAGTTTCCAAATCAATTTTTTCGTCCGAAGTCGGAAAATTGAAAATAACGGCTTGAGGATTGTTGTCGAGCATCCACCAACTCGAATCGCCGTAAAAATGCAGTTGATTTTCGCCTAATCCGTGCCACGCAAACCATTTTGTATTACTTTGTTTGTGTTTGCCGTGCAAGGCTGATAACTGCTCTTTCTTTTTCGTCTGCTTTTGAATTGACCAACGCCATTCAAAATCAGACGGATTGAAGATATTCGGTGCGTTTCGGGTGCAAAGAAGTCGCTCGAAATACAAGACTTTTCCGTCTTTGAAAATGACGAGTCGGCTATATCCGATTTCGTCCAAATCATAATGTGAAAGACTTTCTCTGGCGTGTGTGTTGCAAAATTCGATGATAGAATCGCCAAGATTTTGCAAACCTTTTTCGGACTGCCGCGAAGCCGCAATCAACTGTTCTTGATTCGGAATTTTCGCTCGTTTCCAAGTTACCGGAGTTGTTGATTTCGTTGATTTGACTTGCCAACCGATTTTGGAATCCAATTTGACGACATCAACAAAATCGTAAGTTTTCAGGACGTTTGCCAAACGAATATGTGCTAATGCTCCTTCAAGCACCGCGCCGGGAATTGAGTCTTCCGAAAAAGGCAAACGGATGTATTTGGAAAGAATATCGGCAAGCCGTATGAGTTGTTCGGATGTAGAAAAGATTGCGCTCATTGTGTTTTCTCCTGCGTAAATAATTCGCCTGGCGGCACTTCAAGAGCGTTGGCAATTTGCCAAATAACCGTTAGCGTCGGGTTTCGTGTTCCGCGCTCAATGCCGCTGATGTATGTTCGATGCAGACCTGAAACTTCGGCGAAAAACTCTTGCGACCAAGATTTTGCTTCGCGCAGTTGACGAACTTTTTTTCCAAAAGCTGTTTGCTTATCCATTTTTTTATGATGGCTTGAAGTAGTCTATGAGTCCACAGCCTATCAGTAACAATTTCAATGCAGGATTTGCATTTCTTTCAAAGCAGACCGTTTGGAGTTGGATAAAATCGTTTTGCGCGATATTCTTGGGTTGAGCGAAAAAGAGCATTTGGAAGTTTATCAAGCGGTCGTAGATTTGGTAAAATCGCGTTTGGAAAAGGCAAAAAGCGTCGGGAAAAAATCGAAGAAAAACGAGGCAAGTTTGGGAACGACTTTTGCCGATAATTTTGTTGACGACTTGAAAAACGGGCATTAAATATGGAAATGATTGGCGAGTATTACGCGGAAAAAGTTCTCTCGCAAGGACGCGAGAATCTTGAACTGCGCGAACTCGTCGGTTATTCTTGCTTTGGCGAAACGCGGATGGAACAAGACCTTTTCGGTTGGAAAATCCACACCAAAAG
>CALMEH010000122.1 GCA_937863115.1 uncultured Acidobacteriota bacterium | reverse complement strand
TTCCCTGTTACCGAACCCCAACAAATAGCAGAAACAAAAAATGGTTCTCCCCAAGCTTTTTCCGGGCGAATTAACCAATTTCCCTTATGTATCACCGCCACGAGCTTCCAAAGCCTCAATCAATTTTTGGTAAATTTCTATTTCGGGCAAAATTTTCAGAAATTGCACGCCACGAATAACATCGCCCGCAACCAGCAAATCTTTGTTTTGCGACATATCCAACGATGAAATCGGCAAACGAATATCGTCGTCTTTCGAGCGTTGCGCCTTAAACCAAACCGTTTCGCCCGTTTTGCTGTTGATGAGTTCCGAGCCGGTCAAACCGGGAATAATTATTATCGGATTTTTGCCGGTCTTTAAGTTTTTTGTTGGCGTTTGGGCTTTTGTGGAAAATGCAAAACACAGCGCAAACAATAAAAAAATCAATAGTTTTTGGGACTTTAACATAATTTCAATTTAGCATTTTTTGTGCAAAACCGCACAAAAATTAATTTTGAGAACGAATTATAGATGTTTTTTCAGCAGAGATGAGTTGGTAGGAAATGCCGCGCCAGACGATTTTTCGTGAAAGCAAAGCGCAAAAACAATTATAAAAATACAACGTGGGCGAAAGAATCCAAAGCGTGTTTTGCGTCCAAAATTGTTTTTTAAATTCGATTTCAAAATCTTTTAGAATCAACGCGACGGCTTTTAATCTGAGCCAAGATTTACCGATGCTGAGAATCGAAACGAGCAGAAATGTTAAAAGGGCTGACCAAAATTTTAGCTGATTTATCGAACTTAAAACCACAATAAAAATGCTCGAAACCATCACTAAATTAAACAAACCTGTGCCGATAAATGCTTGAATCCAAAGGCTTTCGGCATAAACTCGCGTGATTTTCATCTGCCGCGTCGTAAATTCCAAAAGTTCGCCGAAAGTGCAATTTTCAACCGTCGCAGTTAAGGCTTGCGGCACAAAATAAATCGGTAAATTTGCGGCTTTCATCGCTCGCGTAACGACAAAATCGTCCGACAAAATTCCCTGCCATTTTTCGCGGATTTTCTGACTTTCAAAAACTTCGCGCCGCATCGCCATCGAACCGCCCCAAACAAAATTGCTGTTCACATTTGCGCCGAGAGCCGAAGCAATCGAAGCATTCCAAATCGAACGCATTTCGGAAGCAAAATTCATTTTTTTTGAAATAAACCAACGATAACCTGTTGCCGCACCGATTTTTTCATCTTCCAAAGGCGCAATCAAATCGCGCAACCAATTTGCCGCCGGACGCGCATCCGAATCAACAAAAACAAAGACTTTCGATTCATCCGCAACGTGCAAAACCGCCTCACGCAAATTTTCCGCCTTTTGTGCATTTTCTGTCGCTTTTCCGGCAATAACAAATTTCGCCTCTGCGTTCTCTGCGCCTCTGCGTGAAATTTTCTTTATAATTTCTACGGCTCCGTCTGTTTCCGAATCAACCACAAATACGATTTCATAAAGCGGAAAATCCTGCCGAAAAAGCGCAGATAAATTTTCTTCCAAATCTTCGTCCAATCCGCGACACGGCGCGATTATCGAAACAAACGGTGTAAAATTTGATTTCGGTTTGGCGAGTTCTTTTTTGAAAAAATTCAGATAATCGATGCCGCCGCGAAAAGATTTGTAGCTGAAAAAAATTAAAATGACGGCGAAAATGTAGAAAATAAAAATCATCGTAAAAAATCTTTCAAATGTTCGA
>CALMEH010000121.1 GCA_937863115.1 uncultured Acidobacteriota bacterium | reverse complement strand
TTAGGCGGTGGAAATTCGGTCGCTTTGGCGGTTGAAAGAGATTAAATGTTCTGAGTTCCAACTTTAGTTGGCGCAAACGCGAGCGAAACTATTGCATTTGCTTTGCGAAGATTAACTTGAACTTTAATTCAAGTGAAAACCGCATCGCTTCCCTGGCGGTTGCAAACTGAAGTTGGAACTCAAAACATAAAAAAATGACAGCAAAAGAACATAATAAAATTATCGGTATTCTCCATTTGGTCGAAGGCGGATTGCAAATTTTTGGCGTGATTATTTTGGCACTTGGTATATTTGGCGCGGGTTTTTATTTTCAATCAATCGAAAACTTTGAAAAAGCTGAAACTATCGTAAAAGTGTTAATAATTGGCGCAGTTGTCCTTGCTGTGCTGTCTTTTTTGGTGGCGTTTGTTAATTTGATTGCCGGTTGGAAAATTCTCAAAGAAAAATCGGGCGCGAGAAAATGGGGAATTGTGGCAAGTTTTATTTGTTTGCTGAATATTCCGCTTGGAACGGTAATCGGTGTGTATAGTTTGTGGTTTCTGTTGGGAGTTGAAGGCAAGGAAATATATCACGTCAAAAGTTAGATTTTGAAACAAAAAATCGGCAAAAGCGTTTTTATTTTCGGTCTTAATTATTTGGAGAAAAAAATATGAACTCAAAAGAACATAACAGACTTATTGGCATTTTTCTGTTGGCACACGGCAGTTTTCAGACGCTGATAATGCTTTTCGTAGCTATAATTTATGGCGTAATCGGCGCGGGACTCTTTGCATCTGCACGCCGCGAAGAAGAACAAATGATTGGACTCGTTTTTGTTGTGGCGATTGCTTTTGTAGTGCTTTTATCGCTTGCTTTTACAATTCCGCAAATTATCGGCGGATGGAAATTGTATAAGGAAACCCCGAATGCACGAACTTGGGGAATTATCGCAAGCATTGTCGCTTGTATGTCGTTCCCGCTCGGAACTGCTGCCGGAGTTTACGGACTTTGGTTTTTATTCGGCGAAGACGGAAAAAGATTTTATGAAAATCCTTGGCAAGCGCAACAACTCGGCAGAATGAACGCGCAAAGCGAATTTCAATATAACACAAACCGAGAACATCAGCCGCATAATTGGCGATAAAAATTTTACGCAATTCAACAAAAAAGCAAAAGTAGAAAAAATCTACTTTTGCTTTTTTTGTTTTTTACGAAACTTGCTTTTTAGGTGAAATTCAAGCAATATTACGACTGAATCCTTAAAAAAATTCAATGAAATTATTCCGTCAGCTATTTCTTTGCATAATTTTGTGCGTTTGCAGCTGGCAGATTGTTTCGGCACAATATCGGTTTGATTCTTGGACGACGGATAACGGTTTGCCGCAAAACGGTGTGCGTTCAATTACGCAAACGCCCGACGGTTATTTGTGGCTCACAACGCTTGACGGATTGGTGCGGTTTGACGGCGTTAAATTTACTGTTTTCAACAAATCAAATTCTAAAGGCATCATCAGCAATCGGTTTTGGCAGGTAAAAGCCTTTGAGGATGGAAGTATTTGGGCGGCAACCGAAAGCGGTGATTTAACGATTTATCGAAATGGTGAATTTACTTCATATCCGGCAGACCGGATTCCCGAACCTCTGATTATCGGGTTTGAGAAGGATGAAAACGGTGAAGTGCTTATTCAGACTGACCTGAACTATTATTATTTTCGGAACGGCGAATTCGTTTTGGCGAAACCGAAGGAAAATGATAAGGCAAACAAGCATTTCTATCTTGGACAATCCGGCACTCGCTGGGAGCTTTATCCCACTGAAATCAGACAGATTAAAAACGGAAACACAAACATTTATCCGATCAAACTTAAATTCTTATATTTTTACAAAAATAGCATTTATGAAGATAAAAAAGGCGGTTTATGGATTGCCGATTTAGGTAAATTTTTTTATCTTAACGAAGGTAAAATTACCGAATATTTTGAAAAAGAAAGCAGTTTTGCAGATGTATTCGGACATTCTACTTGGGAAGAAGCGGACGGAAGTATTTGGATTGCAACCGGCGATTATAATCGTCCGGGCGTTGGTTTAGTCAGATTTAAAGACGGCAAATTCAATAAATTCGGATTGGAAAACGGCTTGTCAAATAACCGAATTTTTCTCCGTTTTAAAGACCGCGAAGGCACAGTTTGGCTGGCAACAGATCGCGGGTTAAATCGTTTGCGGCAACAGGTTTTGACACCGTTTTCAACCAAAGACGGGCTGGTTCACAATGAAGTTTATCCGCTTCTAAAATCACGCGACGCCAGTATTTACATCGGCACAAACGGCGGTTTGAGTCATTACAAAAACGGCAAATTTACTAATACGGTTTTGAGTCCGGGGAGAGAATATGGTGTCAGTTCGGTGCAATCTTTGGCTGAAGATGCTGAAGGACGATTGTGGATTGGATCGATCGGCGGACTTTTTGTTTTGAAAGACGGAAAATTTGAAAATTGGACGAAAAAGTTTGCAACGCCGGACACAATTTATACGATTTACACGCACAAAAACGGAACAGTTTGGTTTGGAACTGAACATCAAGGCGTTTGGCAATACAAAGACGAGAAAATATCGTCGCTTTTTACAACCGCCGAAGGTTTAGCCGGGAATGATGTCAAATTTATTCACGAGGCGCAAAACGGAACATTTTGGATTGGAACTTTCAACGGATTATCGCATTTGAAGGACGGAAAAATTACCAATTACACCACAAAAGAAGGTTTGCCAAGTAATTTTGTTCGTTCAATTAAAGAAGATGATGACGGAACATTTTGGATTGGAACTTACGACGGCGGTCTGTCGCGTTTCAAGGACGGCAAATTTTTTAATTTCAATACCGAAAACGGACTTTTCAACAACGGCGTTTTTGCGATTATGGAAGATGCTTCGGGCAATTTTTGGATGAGCAGTAATCAGGGAATTTATCGCGTTTCCAAGCAACAACTTAACGATTTTGCCGATGGAAAATCTAATCATTATGATTCAATCGCTTACGGAAAAGCAGACGGAATGATTTCGACCGAATGCAACGGCGGACGGCAACCTTCGGCGATGATTAACGATGACGGGAAAATTTGGTTTCCGACGCTCGATGGCGTGGCGATTGTCAATCCCGAATTGTTGCAGTCAAACCTTTTGCCGCCGCCGATTGAAATTGAAAGCGTCGAAATTGACCGCGAAAAAACTTCTTTCAAAGATGAAATCAAACTCGAACCGAATCAAACTTACCTCGATATTTCCTGCAAGGCTTTGAGTTTAATCAAAGCCGAGAAAATTCGTTTTCGATATAAATGGGAAGGTTTGGACAAAGATTGGGTAAACGGCGGAACGCGGGGCAATGTGAATTATTCATATTTGCCTTCGGGCGAATATGTTTTCAGAGTTACCGCCGCAAATGCCGACGGCGTTTGGAATGCGGATGGGAAATCAATCAAAATAATTGTTCTCACGCCGTTTTATAAAACTCGTTGGTTTTGGGCTTTGGTTTCTGTTTTTGCGCTTGTTTTGATTTATTTGATTTACCGCTATCGCATCGTGCAATTGCAAAAAATGAATTTGGCGCAAGAAAAATTTTCGCGTCAGCTAATCGAATCGCAAGAAGCAGAACGAAAACGCATCGCGCAAGAATTGCACGATGGTTTAGGGCAAAATCTTTTGGTGATAAAAAATCGCGCTTTGTTGGGTTTGGCAGTTTCGGAAAAAGACGAACAATTTGACGAAATCGGCGAATCCGTAACCGATGCTTTGAGCGAAGTCCGCCACATTGCATATAATTTGCGTCCGCTTCATATCGAGCGACTTGGATTAACCGCAACGATTGAAGAAATGATTGAAGATGTCGAAGCGGCTTCGGGAATAGAGATAAATTGCGATATTGTTTCGGTTGATGATTTATTCACGAAAGATGACGAAATCAATTTTTACCGCATCGTGCAAGAATGTCTGAATAACATCATCAAACATTCAAAAGCCACGAAAGCAAGCGTTGAAGTTTTTCGGGAAAACGGGCAAATTATTTTGAATTTGAAAGATAACGGTTCGGGATTTGAAACGGAAAATCTCAATGGAAATCGCGGTTTAGGTTTAAACGGTATCGCCGAAAGAGTAAAAATTCTTGGCGGAAATTATTCGATTGAATCCGAAATCGGCAAAGGCACGAGTGTTTCGGTTAAAATTGAAACAACAAAAAATGATTGAAAAAGAAATCACAATACTAATCGCCGATGATCATCCGATTTTTCAGCGCGGATTGCAGCAGATTATTGAAACGGATAAACGTCTGAAAATTGTTGCGGCAGTTAATGACGGTGAATCTGCGCTGGAAACTTTACGGAAATTGAAGCCAAACGTCGCCGTTTTGGATGTTGTTATGCCGCGAAAGGACGGTTTTGCGGTTTTGAACGCGGTCAAGTCGGAAAATTTACCGTGTGAAATTATTTTGCTGACAATGTATAAAGAAGAACGATTTTTTAATGCCGCGCTCGATGCGGGCGTGAAAGGTTATGTTTTGAAAGACAGTGCCGTCAGCGAAATTACAAACGCGATTCACGCGGTTGCCCGCGGCGAAAATTTTATTAGCCCGATGCTTTCGACGTTTTTAATCAAACGGCTCAATCTTTCGGAAAAACATAAAAATTCGCCGCTCGAATCTTTGACCGCTTCTGAACGCAGAGTTTTGAAGTTGGTTTCCGAAGCCAAAAACAACAAACAAATCGCCGACGAGCTTTTTATCAGCATCCGCACAGTCGAAAATCATCGTTCAAACATCTGCGCCAAATTAAACTTGGAAGGCAAAAACGCTTTATTGACTTATGCTTTGACGAATAAATCGGAAATCTAAAACCAATCCGCAATCCGAAATCCCAAATCAAAATGAGTAGTAGCACCTAGAAAAAATAGGTGGTAGCTACGATGTTTTTCCATTTCGATTGTTGCAATATAACACTCGAAACGGCTTTGGTAATTTTTACTGCTCGGAAACGGTTTCATTAGTTTCAGCTAAACTTACCCTGAATCAAAGACCAATTCAAAAAATATTTGAGGAAAATAATGATGAAAAAAATAATGATGAAAAGTTTTGTAGTTTTAATGCTGATCGGAGCATTCACGATATTTTCGTTTGCCCAGACCAAAGAAAGAGTTCAGTTAAAGGTTGACAGCACTGACAATGATGTAGCATTGCAAAGAACACTCGCGCCAAATGGTTCTCTGACGGTTACTTTTAGGGCGAATGCCGGACAAACTATCTCCTATACCGCCGGATACGACTTTAAGGATAGCGACCTTGAAGTATTTTTCACGAAAAGCGGTGGCAACGACTTTTTGAAAGAATCGGGACCTAAATCAACCAATGAATACTTGATTACGGAAACCGGAGATTATGACATTTTGATCGAAAATCGGACAAATAAAAGAGTTACCACGACTCTTTATTTGAATCTTTTTAGTGCTGAATTTATGGCAGAAGCCAATTCATCCGGTGAGTCCGAAGCCCTTAATTTCGAGGGGTCGGATCAAGCGAACGTCAGCAAAACGATTCCAGCTAACGGCACGATGAAATTCACATTTAACGGCACAAAAGGCGCAACCGCACTCGTAAAAGTAACCGACAGAACCAATAAATTGACCGTTATTTTTAACGACAACCCAAACCAAAAAGCCGATACGACCATCGCTCTCAATAAAGAGATTTTCCGAAAAATTAACAGAACGGGCGAATATACAATTGAGATTGTCAACGAAACGGCTAAATCTGTCAGCTTCGGTTTGGAAGTGATTATTGACACACCCGCGTCAAACTCGACAAACACGGTTTCTTCCGATGGAGAAAGAATCGAATTTGCACGTGGCGCAACTTCTGCATCTGTTACCAGAGAAATTCCCGCCAATGGTGCAGTTAATTTCGTTTTCAATGTCAAAAAAGGACAAAAAGTAACTTATACGGTTGATTATGACGACAAAGAAAGCGACCTCAGTGTCTATTTAGGCGAACCGGGCGATCAAGATGCTTCAATACCTTCTCGTGCAAAAACCCCGAAAACATTTGTCGTCAAGAAATCCGGCGACCACCGTTTGGACATTACGAACACAACCAAGCAAAAAGTGCTAATTACGGTTTTTCTTGATGTTGAATAAAAAGAATCGAAGAGAGTTAAAAAAAAAGGAAACGGTGATTTGTCGGCGTTTCCAAATTTCGAATAAAAAAAATATGAAAAAAACTTTAATTTTAGGCTTAGTTGCCGTTACATTTTCAATCAATGGCTGCACTTTTAATGTTGGCACGCCAACGAATACGGCAAATGTAAATGCACCAAACACGGCAAATTCTGCTCCGACAAAAGCAGAAAACAAACCGTCAACTACTACCAATGCAACGGCGGCACCCAAAAAACAAGACGACGCGGTTAAAGATTCTGATTCGACGACTTCCGTAGTTAAACCGAGAACGACCCGAGACCAATTTGCCAAAGGGGAAACATCAACGTCTGTAACCAAAGATATTCAGCCAAATGGTTCAGTTGATTTTCTAATTAACGTCCAAAAAGGGCAAACAATGGATTATACGGTTGGCTACGATTTTGAAGACAGCGATCTCACAGTCTATATGGCTGAACCGGGCGATCAGGATGCTTCAATACCTGCCGCTCCAAAAACCCCGCAAACATTTGTCGTTAAGAAATCCGGCGACCACCGTTTGGAGGTTTCGAATACAACCAAGAAAAAAGTAACAATTACGCTTTATTTGGATGTTGAATGAAGAAAATCGAAGGGAAAAAAGCCAATGCTGAAAAATCTGCTCATTGTTGAAGATAATCCGTCAATGCGGCGTTTGATAAGAAGCGTCTGCAAAGATTTGGCGGCTGAAATTCACGAATGCGCGGACGGCACGGAGGCTTTAGCCGCTTACGAAGCGTATTGTCCCGAATGGATTTTGATGGATGTCGAAATGCAGGAAAAAGACGGATTTACCGCGACACGGGAAATTATGAAAATTCACCCCGAAGCGAAAATCCTGATTTTAACTAAATACGAAACCAAACGAATGCGCGAAGAGGCTCGAAAAGCCGGAGCGTGCGAATATGTTTTGAAGGAAAATTTGTTGACGATTCGGGAATTGATTCACTAAAAATATTTGCGACGATGCGACGATGCGACGGATGGATGAAGAGATTGCACTCCGTCGCATTGTCGCATTGTCGCATCGTCATTTGTTAAGTCGGCAAATTTTCGATAAATTTGTATTAACGTATTTATCAAATTATCAAGAGGAATTTTTTTTATCAAAATGAGTGAAATTATTGGAGTTATCGGCGCGGGAACAATGGGCAACGGCATTGCACAAACCGCCGCCGCAACGGGTTTTGACGTTATTATTTGCGACATCAAAGAGGAATATGTGCAAAAAGGCGTAGAAAATATCAGCAAAAGTCTCGACCGTTTCGTGAAAAAAGAAACGATGACTGTAGATCAAAAAGCGGAAGTTCTCGGAAGAATTAAGACGACAACTAATCTCGAAGATTTGAAAGACTGTTTTCTTGTCGTTGAAGCCGCGACCGAAAATTTTGAGATAAAGAAACAGCTTTTTGAAAAATTAGATGAAATCACAAACGCCGATTGTATTTTGGCTTCAAATACTTCGTCAATTTCGATTACAAAAATCGCGGCTGTTACAAAGCGTCCCGATAAAGTGATCGGAATGCACTTTATGAATCCGGTTCCGTTGATGAAATTGGTCGAAGTCATTCGCGGCATTGCGACTTCTGATGAAACCTATGCGAAAGTTAAGGAAATGTCGGAAACAATGGGCAAAACGCCGCTCGATTGTCAGGATTTTCCGGGTTTCGTGGCAAACAGAATTTTGCTTCCGATGATAAACGAAGCGATTTTCGCGCTTTACGAAGGCGTTGCGACACGCGAGAGCATTGACGGCATTATGAAACTCGGAATGAATCATCCGATGGGACCGCTGACTTTGGCTGATTTTATCGGTTTGGACGTTTGCTTGGCGATTCTGCGCGTAATGCATGAAGGCTTGGGCGATCCGAAATATCGTCCTTGTCCGTTACTTGTAAAAATGGTGGATGCCGGTTGGCTTGGGCGCAAAACAGGCAAAGGTTTTTACGATTATCAATAAAAATAATGCAGAAACGCGCACGAAGTAAGCGTGTTGACTTGTTTCCACGCTTACTTCTTGCGCGTTACTGCATTATCGGCAAAACCTATTTGCGCTATCGTGCGTAAAAGCATCAACTTTTCAAAAAATAAGGAAATAATTTATGCGAAAAATTCTACTTTTGGCGATTATCGCTTTGTTCGTCCAAATCGGTTTCGGACAAATAAAAGTCGCGCCTTTGAACATTAAGCAGAGAACTTTGCCAAACGGTATGAAAGTTGTTTCGGTGCAAGATAATTCTGCGCCGACGGTGGCGATTCACGTTTGGTATAATGTGGGTTCAAAAGATGATCCAAACGGGCGTTCGGGTTTTGCACATATGTTTGAACATATGATGTTTAAGTCAACGAAAAATATGCCGAACGAGAAAATGGACCGATTGACCGAAGATGTCGGCGGTTACAACAAAACTTCGACGTATGACGACTTTACGAAATATTACGAAGTCGGGCCGTCCAAATATCTCGAAACTCTGCTCTGGGCGGAAGCTGATCGAATGGTCAATTTGAATGTTGATGAAAAGAATTTCGCATCCGAACGCGATGTCGTAAAAGAAGAATTTCGCCAACGAATTTTGGCAAATCCTTATGGAATGCTTTTCGGGCAATATCTCGAAAAACTTTCGTTCACAACACATCCGTATAAACGTCCCGGCATCGGAAATCTCGAAGAATTGCAAGCCGCAACGGTTGAAGACGCGAATAATTTTTACAAAACTTATTATCGTCCTGACAATGCCGTTTTAATTGTCGTCGGCGATTTTGAGCAAGCACAGTTTGACGCTTGGACTGACAAATATTTCGGCAAAATCGTTACCAATAAAATGGCGATTCCGCGCGTTACAGAAGTTGAACCCGAACGCACCGAAGAAAAAAGATTTACACAAACCTCGCCGAATGTTCCGTTTCCGGCGGTGGCAATTACATACCTTGCACCGACTTCAAAAAGCGAAGATATTCCCGCGCTAAGAATTGCCGAAACGATTCTGGCAAGCGGTGAAAGTTCGCGGCTTTATCAATCTATGGCGCGAACCGGAATCGCACAAGAAGCTTCGTTTTATACGGATATTCGTGTTGACAAAGGATTGTTAGTTTTCTACGCGATTGCTTCGGAAGGCAAAACGGCGGAAGATTTGGAAAAGGGAATTTTGACCGAACTCCGCAAAATTCAAAACGCCTTCGTTTCACAAAACGAACTCGTCAAAGCGAAAAACCAACTCATCACACGCACACTGCAAGAACGCGAAACCAACGATGGCAAAGCCGGCGCAATCGAACGCGCCGTTGCTTACCAAGGCGACCCGACGGCGGTTAATTCCGACATCCAAAAACTTCAAAACGTAACTTTGGCAGACGTGCAAAGAGTAATGAAAAAATATTTTACCGACAAAAACCGTGTCGTCATCTACTATCAAGGAGAAACAAAATAATGAAAAATTATACGAAATTGGTCTTTGGTTTTTGGTTTTTGGCTTTTGGTTCTCTTTGCATTTTCGCCCAACAACCGAAGCCCGGCGCGGCAAAACCCATAAAAGTTCCAGCAGTATCGGAAAAGAAACTGTCAAACGGTTTGAAGGTGGCAACGGTTGAAAGAAAAAATGTGCCGCTCGTTACTATTCAATTATTAATTGGGACGGGCGCAGATGGCGAAAGAGAATCCCTAGCAGGTTTAGCTGATATGACCGCAACGCTTTTAACAAAAGGCACGAAAACCCGTTCGGCTAAACAAATCGCCGAACAAATTGAATTTCTTGGCGGTTCGATAAATTCTGGCGCAGGTTGGAATAATTCTGAAGTTTCGATTACGGTTTCAAGCGATAAACTCGAACAAGCAATGACAATTTTGGCAGATGTCGTGATGAATCCGACTTTCAAGGATGAAGAAATTGATTTGCTCAAAGGGCAAATGCTTGATGAATTGGCTTACAATCTTCAGCAACCCGGATTTTTAGCGGGTTTTGTTTCCAGCAAATATAGTTTTGATGAGCATCCGATAGGCGGAACGATTGAAAGTATCAATAAAATAACACGAGAAGATATTCTAAATTACAAAAAATATCACTATTTGCCCGATGAATCTTTCTTGATATTTACGGGCGATGTAAATTCAATAAGAGCAAATACCTTGGCGCAAAAATTTTTTGGTCGTTGGATGAAATTCAAGTTTGAAGTCAAAGAACTGGTTTCTTTCAACAAAGAAGAACAGAATGTAAATAGTATAGTTAAAAGATTATTGGTTGTGGATTTACCTGATTCAGGACAAGCCGCAGTTTATTTTAATAAAACTATTGAGAAAATAGGGCGAAAAGATTCTAAGTTTTATTCGGCATCAGTTTTAAATTCAGTTCTGGGCGGCGGCTATTCATCACGGCTCAATCAAGAAATTCGCATAAAACGTGGTTTAAGCTACGGCGCGGGAAGCAGTTTTGCGTGGCGCGGTTGGAATACGAATTTCGGGGCGCGGACGCAGACGAAAAATGAATCGGCGGCGGAAGTTGCGGAATTGATTGTCGGGGAAATTAAACGTCTGACTGAAACGAATGTTTCGCCAACGGAAATGATGCCCCGAAAATTGGTTTTGATTGGTGATTTCGGACGCGATTTGGAAACGACACAAGGGCTTGCCGATTCGCTCGGCGAACTTTACACTTTCGGCTTGCCGACAACCGAACTCAATTCGTTTATGAAAAACGTCCAATCGGTTACGGATTCGCAAGTCCGCGATTTTGCCAAAAATTATCTGCTCGGCGGCGATTTGGTGATTGTCGGCGATTATGCCAAATTCAAAGACGATTTGGCAAAGCGTTTTCCGAATATGAAGATTGACGTTATCAAAGCGGACGAACTCGATTTGAGCAAAGAAAATCTCAGAAAATAATTTATTTTTGCCTGCGAAACATACGAAATATACGAATTATTTTATTCTTTTTTTCGTTTCTTTCGTATGTTTCGCAGGCAGATTCTATTTTTTATGCACAAAAATTTGCGTTCATTTATCGAAACGCTTCGGCGCGAAAATGAGTTAATCGAAATCGAAGCGGAAGTTGATCCTTATCTCGAAATTGCCGAGATTCATCGGCGCGTGATTGATGAACAAGGGAAAGCTCTGTTTTTCAAAAACGTCAAAGGTTCGCAATTTCCTGTGGTTACGAATCTTTTCGGGACGGCAAAGCGCATCGAATTGGCGTTTGGGCGCAAGCCGCAGGAATTTGTTAAAAACGCGGTCGAAATGGTTGAGGTTTTATTGCCGCCAAAGCCGAAAGAACTTTGGAATTATCGGCAGATGGCGTTTGATGCGGTAAAACTCGGCACGAAAACGGTGAAAAATGCGCCGATTCTCGAAAGATTTTCGCGTGAACCGAAGCTCACGGAAATTCCGCTTTTACAACTTTGGCACGAAGACGGCGGACATTTTGTAACTTTGCCGCTCGTTTATACCGAAAGCCCGACAAACGGAAAACACAATCTCGGAATGTATCGCATTCAGCGTTATGACGACCCCACGACCCGAATTCATTGCCAAATCGGCAAAGGCTGCGGTTTTCATCATTTCGAGGCGGAAAAATTA
>CALMEH010000120.1 GCA_937863115.1 uncultured Acidobacteriota bacterium | reverse complement strand
TCTATCACGAAAAATTACTTTTCGCTGATGCACCGCTTCCCTTCCCTTCCAAACCACCGCCCCCAAAAGTCGAATTAGCCCCAATCGAAATCAGAGATTTCGCCTATCGAAAATTGATTGAACTTGCACCTGCTATCAATTCAAAAGAAATCATTGACGGTGAGAAAGGCTTGCGAAGTCGGAAGATTCTTGATTTTGAAAATTACGGGGCATTGCCGCCAACAATGGCTGAACGGACTGCGATTGCGAGAAAAATAAGAAATCTGATTAACCAAAATTTTTCGCAATTTGTCCGGCAAAAAAAATCAAGCATTACAAGTATCCCCGGATTTTGGTTGGAAAAGAACGGTAATGCGCGGATTTGGCATCATAAAGATTACACTTGTCCTTTGATGGTTATTCCATATCGCAATGAAAAGGGTTTGATTGAGGCTTGTCAGCTTCGATATATGGGAGATTTAAACACCTCTCTTCGCTATGTTTGGCTTTCCATTCCAGATAAATCTGATGGTTTAAGCTGTGGTTCACCGCTCCATTTTGCCGCATATAGAATTCCACTTGCAGACAAACCAATTTTAATCACTGAAGGCGCGCTCAAAGCCGAAACCGTCAAAATCTTTAAGCCGAATATAAATGTGATTGCGGGCGGCGGTGTAAATTGTTTTCACGAACAAATAATTTCATTATCCCGAAATTGCCCAATAATTTTGGGTTTTGACAGCGATTATGCCGTCAACCGCCAAGTTGCGCGTGCCTTTGCGAAATTGATTGTTTCCAGATTGGTTGATAGTTTGAAATGCAAGTATGATTTTGATTTGAATGTCTTGACGTGGCACAAAAGCCTCAAAGGAATAGATGATGCGCTACTTCAAAATTCGCCTATTTGTCAGATAACTCCGGCTCAATGGTTCAAAACTTTAAGCTCCACTTGCCAAATTGAAGTAGCGCGGGTTTTCAATGACTATGATAATTTGCATCAAAATCCGTTTTGATGAGATTTCTTAATTGTTTGTTTAATTTTGAAGTTAAAATTCTGCGATTTTTTGTTACAGCAAATCATTTTCATAAAGTGGTAAAAAAGCTACGGCTAGAAGAGTAATGAAAATTTCGTCAGCTGAAAAACGCCGATTATATTTTAGGGCTAAATCAGCCTTTAATTCATTCATTTCGGACACGGTTTCTTCCGTCAAAGTTACCGAACGCCGTGAGCATTGGTCAGGAGATTTTACAAAATCAAGAGCTTTTTCCCGCAGTTCGAGAAAATTATCCGCCGTTATTATCTCAAGTGATTCGCCCAGCATTTTATCCATCAATTCATTTTGCGTGTATTGCAGACTCCGGCTTCTAAATTTTGATTTGAGCCGCGTTAAATCAATTGTCAAACTGCGCGGCACGGTGTATGGTCGGCTGGAATGACGAACTCCGTGCGTTTTCTCGGTTGCTAATAAATCTGCAATTTTTAAACTTCCCGCTCCAGATTCGGTTACTTTCGGCAAATCCGTTTTAATTTCCTTTTTGGGATTGTCGGTATTTATTTTTGACGAATTGGTTTTCTGAGATTGGTTAACAGATTTCAAGTCGGATACTTCACGAGATTTTGCAATCGAAGTGTTTTTGTCATTTGTTTTGGACTTATTTTCGATTTTTGAAGATTCTTTATTATTCAAATCTTCCTTATCGTTCAAATCGTCATCGAAAAATTCACTTTGGATTTCATCTATCTTTGTTAAATCAATATTTTTGCTCGGTCGCGTCGTTAATCCCATTATTTTCTTGAACCTCCACAATTATTTGCTTTAAACTGTTGCTTTCTTTTGTTTTTTATCAGAATTTGATTTGGCAACTTTTGTAATTGATTTGAAGCCTAAAATCTCTTCCATTTCATTAATCAGTTCAGAAATCTCGCGTTGCGCTTCTTTGTCCGATTCGGTTTTGGCAGTAATTTCCAAAACCGATAAACCTTCGGAACTCGCCTCAAAAATATTGCGGTGTCCGGTGGAAGTTTTCATCACCGGAATCTCAAGTTCCCCTAGTAATATTTCTGCTTCTTTACTGATTTTTTTGCGTTTGTCGCGCATATTCAGAAGTAGTCTGGCGGCAAAATCATCTGGGCGGGCAGCGGCTACTTTTTGGATTAATTCTCTGGTTATCTCTGAACTCCAAAATGAAAAATTACCGGGAGTCAATGGAATTATAACCAGATTCGCGGCGGCAATTACTCCGAGCGAAACCAATTCATTTCTTCCGGGTGTATCCACAATCACAATATCGTAAGAAGCGGCAATTTCGGCTAAATCCATTGAAACTTCCGTTGCTTTTTTGATGCCCCTATAATGTTTGCTGAAAACTCTTAATTTGTTGGCTGATTCAAGTTTGTTTATTCGTGCGATTCCCCAATCTTCACTACTTCCCTGATTGTCGGTATCAAGGAGTAGAACTTTATATTTCTCGCTTAAAATAGCGGCTATATTTGTAGTTATAGTTGATTTTCCAACTCCTCCCTTTTGATTTACAAAAGTTACAATTTTCCCTTCTGCTTTATTTTCTTTCGGCATTTACTTTATCCCAACTTATTTTTATCGGTTTGATTACTAAATTCTGAATTCCTACACAATAAGTTTTATAATAGACTAAAGTTAGTGTCAAGACATTAATTACAACTTTTACATTATTTACAAAAACTACTATTTAATTAACCACCAAAACTAAAACTACATTTATTACTAAACTTACATTTTTTACAAAAACTACAAAAAGAGCGGTTGATAAATATGTGAATCAGGAATAAAAGTTGAATTGAAATTAGTAGAAATGCAAAAACAATTATTGAAAGAAGCAATTAATGAAATCATCGAAAAAATAGATATAAAGAAAGAGAAAATAAAAAATAGAGAATTGCTAAAAATTTGTGAAAACTTTGATATATTTAGTAACGAAACAAATCCACATCTTTGCCACGAAATAGCCGAAACCGCGCTGAACTTATTAATAAGTGTAAAATACGCTCAAGGTTTGCTTGCCGAAAAAAATCCAATGCTTATGGTGAGGGATTTTCTAAAACCGCTTACTTTGCGACTGCCGACACAAACGTGGCGAAGTCAAGAACAAATCAAATTTCAGCAGTTTTCTACCCCGCCCGCAATCGCCTATTTATTAACTTATTTATTGAACTTAAATGGAAGTGAAGACGTGCTTGAGCCATCTGCCGGGACGGGCAATTTAGCTGTCTGGACGAGCGGCAAAGGTGTAAAAACGCACACCAACGAGATTGATAAGCGGAGGCGTTTTTTGCTTGAGCAAATCGGATTTGCGCCGACCTCATTTAATGCAGAATTCATCAACGATTTTCTTCCTCCCGAATATGCGCCCGACTGCGTGGTAATGAATCCGCCGTTTTCGTCGAGTGGCGGGCGCACCAAAAACAATTCAAGTAAATTCGGTTTCCGGCACGTTGAATCGGCACTGGAAAGACTGAAAAAAGGCGGCAAGTTCGGCGTTATTTTGGGCGAAGCCGCAGGAGTTGATACCAAAACCGGAAACGACTTCTGGCGCAAACAATCCGACCGCATCGAAGTCAACTCAGTGATTAAAATTAACGGGCTGGAATACGCCCGTTACGGCACAACCGTAGATATAAACGTAATCATCGGTAAGAAACTTTTAGTGCCGAAAAGAACAGACTGGAATCAGAAATTAAATAAAATCATTTGTTTTTCAGCAAACACAGTAGAAGAAGCCTTCGCTAAAGCTGAAACTTTTAACCTATCTCTCAACCAATAAACCAAACCAAAATGCGAACAAATTTAACGAAAACGCAAATTCAGGCGTTTGAAGCGGTGAACTATGCGCGAGCGATTGTGCCGATAGAAGTGAAAAATGCGGAAATTAATCGCAAAGAAAGAAAGCCGAACGAAACCGAGCCGTTGAAATACGAGCCGCATTGGATTTTGGGCGGTGCGAAACATCCTGGATTAATAGTCGAAACGCCCGGTTTGGCGAACGTCGCACCGCCGCCAATCAATTATCATCCGCAACTGCCGCATATTTTGAATGACAAAGGCTTAATTTCTTCAGTTCAGTTTGAACGGGTAATCTATGCCGGACAAGCCCACGAACAACGATTGGCGAACGGTGCAAGAGCCGGAATTTCCATCGGGGACGGCACAGGAGCAGGAAAGACTTCCACGCTTGCCGGAATTATTTTGGATAATTGGTTTCGCGGGCAGAGAAAAACTGTCTGGTTCTCGGTCAAAACCGACTTGATTGAGGCTGTGCGTGAAGAATTTGAGCGTTTGGGATTTAAGATTCCGATTCGTCTGATTAACGATTACACGCCTGACCAAAATATTCTGCTTCGTGAAGGCATCATCTTTTGCACTTATAAATCACTAATCGCCAAATCGAAAACGGGTGAACGCCGGATTGATCAGATTATGCGATGGTTGGGAAGCGACGGCTTAGAGATTTTCGACGAAGGACACCGCGCCAAACACGCTTTCGCCGATGAAAATGGCAAAGCCACTCAGACCGGACAGGGGGTTTTGGAAGTCCAGGACACACATAAATATCCGAACGTGCGGGTTGTTTATTCGTCGGCAACCGCCGCCAGCGAAGTTCGGCATCTCGCCTATCAAATTCGGTTAGGCTTATGGGGCGAAGGAACGAGTTTTCCGCTCGGTTTCGCGCAATTCGCTGAAGAAATCGAAGCGGGCGGAGTCGGCGCAATGGAGATGGTTTGCCGCGATCTGAAAGCGATGGGTAGATATTTTTGCGGCAATCTAAGCTACGGAATTGATCCTGATTTCGGTTTGGCGGTCGAATACCGCGAAGTAATTCATCCTTTAACGCCCAAACAACGCGAAATGTATAAAAATAGGGCGCGGGGGTGGCAGGAAGTTTTAAAAAATTTCACTCCCCTTGTTGAGATTCCCAACTCCAGAAAAAGACCCCGCCGCTACGCCATCGGACAGTTTTGGGCGGAGCATCAACGATGTTTCCGCAACCTGATTACGGCTTTCAAAGTTCCGACACTAATTCGGGAAATCGAAACTGCACTCTCGGAAAAACAATCGGTGGTTGTTTCCATCACTGGAACGGGCGAAGCCCAAACGAAAAAGCAAATCAGCCGTGCGATTGACGAAGAGGAAGCAATTGACGATTTGGATTTCAGCCCGCGCGAAACGCTTTCACGACTGGTTGAAAATTGTTTTCCAACCAAGGTTTTTCAAGAAGAAACCGATGCGAATGGAGGCAGCGTCGTTTACGTTCCGGTTTTGGATGAAAGCGGAAATCAACTCGAAAGCCGCGCTGCGCTTGAACTCAAAAGGGAACTGCTCGATAGGCTTTCGGTTTTGGAAATCCCGGAACATCCGCTTGATCAGCTCGTCAATTATTTCGGAACGGAAAACGTCGCCGAAATGACCGGACGCAAAAAACGGCTAATTAAAACGCTTTCTGGAAGGCTCGAATACCGCGCCCGTCAGATTCCGTGCGTGCCGAATCGCCTCATCAATCTGCACGAGAAAAACTGCTTTCAAAACAAAGATAAACGAATTGCGATTATGTCGGAAGTCGCTTCCACCGGCGATAGTTTTCATTCGAGCCGCACGGTCAAAAATCAAGAACGCCGTCTGCACATCGCCGCCGAACTTAAATGGTCAGCCGATAAACAGGTTCAGGATTTCGGGCGAACACATCGGACGGGACAAGTCGCGCCGCCGATTTATTTGCTGGTTTTTACCGAATTGGGCGGAGAAAAAAGATTTTCGGCGGCGATTGCGCGCCGTTTAGGTAATATGGGCGCACTCACCAAAGGCGACCGTCGAGCGGAAAAAGCCGGGAATTTAGACAAATATAATCTTGAATCAAGACCGGGCAGAGCGGCGTTAAATGTCGTTTTTACCAGAATTTTGAACGGCGAAGAAATTTTGGGACTGGAAAATCCGCGCCAAACGCTGATTGATATGGGGCTTTTGAAAGATGGAGAAACAGGCGGCGATGTTCCCGCAAATGAACGAACCAACATTCCACGTTTTCTGAATCGTCTTTTATCGCTCGAAGTGGAACGGCAAAACGCATTATTCGATTACTTTTATCAAACTTTTCTTGAAACCATCGAGCATCTCAAAGCAAAAGGCAAAATTGATGACGGAATGGAAGACCTCAAAGCACTTTCCGTGAGGCAAATTGAACCGCCGCAAGTTTTATTCACAGACGTTTTAACCGGTGCGAACACAAACTACTACAAACTCGAAATCACCGTTCCAACTCGTCCGGCACGCTTTGAAGAAATATCAAATTTTGATGGCGTTTATTTTTATGAAAATAGGACAAGTGGCGAATTTATCGCGGCACGTCCGACTTTGGCACACACCGATCCCGAAACCGGAGAACGGTATCAAATGGTTTCAATTAGCCGTCCTGCGGGCTATAACCTGCAATACACACGGGATAACGAACTTGAACAAAAGTATAAAATTGTCCCCAAAAGTCGCGCCCGCGAATGGTGGCTGAGTGAGGAAAAGAAAATTCCGCCAACCGAACAAGAAACGATTCATCTCTTGAGCGGTGCGCTTCTGCCAATTTGGAAAAACCTCAAAAAACTACAGCAAGACGGACTGAATATCGTCCGCACGACGACGGACGACGGAACGCGGCTGGTCGGTGTAAAAATTGCGAGCGAAACTATCAATGAAATTCGCCGCACCTTCGGAATCTGGAAAAACACCGCCGGAACTGCCGAAGAAATTATTCGCGCCGTAAGAGAAGAAAATGAAATCATCGAACTTCTCGGCGAAATAAAAATTCGCCTGACGCGCTTTCAAGGAAACCGGGTAATCGAAGTTTGCCCGAGTTCTTTTGAACAGACCCGCGAATTGCGGGAAACCGCACTCATCAACATTATTCAGAACAGCCGCAACCGCTTCTTTTTGCCGGAAGATGAAAAGCAAGCTACTGAGTCGCTCGAAAAGGTTCTGAAGTCATATCCGCCGATTCAACTGCTAAAAAGTGAAGGAAACGCGCTTATCGCACAAAAAACGACTAATTTAGACTTAAATCAAGAGCCTGTTTCGTTACCCGATTGGCTGATTGAGCCATCAATCGAAGAAGTGAATAGAATTTTAGTCAGAGTTTAATTAAAAAAACGAAAGAAAATATTCAAAGAGTGTTTTTTAACTGGATCAAAAGTGGAATGAAGCTTCTAAGTTTCTGATAAAATTTCATAGATGAAGGCGTTTAAATTTAAAATCAAAAGTCCGCCAAAAATGGTGGTCGCTAAATTTAAGCATACGCTCGAGTTGTGCCGTGAATTGTATAACGCCGGACTATTAGAAAGGAGAGATGCATGGAAACTCAATAGAATTGTGATTGATTATTTTTCGCAAGCAAATCAACTTCCTGAAATAAAAAAGGTGCGAGCAGATTTGAAGTTTGTTTACGCCCAAGTTTTACAAGACGTGTTGAGACGTTTGGACAATTCTTTCAAATCCTTTTTCAATAGAGTTAAAAGAAAAGAAAAATCCGGTTTTCCTCGTTTTAAGGGAACGAACCGTTATAACTCTTTTTGTTATCCCCAACGAGGATTCAAACTGTGTGGTAATAAATTATCGCTTTCTAAAATCGGCACGGTTAAATTATGGAAGGATCGGGAACTTTCCGGAAATATCAAGACTTGTGAAATAAAATGTGAAGCAGACGGCTGGTATGTAATTTTTAACTGCGACTCTGAAAAAGAAATTCTTCCTAAAACTGGTAAATCAATCGGGATAGATCTTGGGATAACTTATTTTGCAACACTTTCAAACGGTGAAGTCATTGAAAATCCTCGATTTTTACGGCAAGCGGAAAAGCGTTTGAAAAAAGCACAAAAAAGCGTTTCGAGAAAAATAAAAGGTTCAAATCGCTGCAAAAAAGCGGTAAAACTTTTGAGAAAAATACATTTGAAAATCAAAAGATTGAGGAATGACTTCTTTCATAAAATAACGCATTCGCTTGTCCGTCAGTTTGATGAAATTGCCGTTGAAGCTTTGCAGATCAAAAATTTAATCAAAAATCCTTTTTTAGCCAAAAGTATTTTTGATGCAAGTTGGGGAATATTTCTACGAATACTAATTTACAAGGCTGAAAGTGCCGGTAAAAGAGTGTGGAAGGTTAATCCTAAAAATTCATCTCAAATTTGTTCAAACTGCGGTAAAAAGGTAAAAAAATCTTTGAAGATCAGAATTCATAGATGTAGTAAATGTCAAATCACCTTAGACAGAGACCTTAATGCTGCCATAAATATTAAAGGTCGGGCAGACCTTTTGGGGATGTTGCTCGTTGGAGTGACAGATGAACCGAGTATCTAACAGTAAATTACAAAACTTTAACTGGGAGAGTGTCATGTTGCTGAATCCTTTTTTGCTTGAAAGAGCATATCTTGAAACGCGCCGCACAGTTGAGAAAGAATTAGGCGAAAAGATGAAAAAACGTCGGTTTAATGCACTGAAAAAAGCACACGACCGACTAATCGAAAATCCTTATATTGATTACGAGAATGGAAAAATGCTCATTTTGAGCGATTCCGTCACGGAAAAGGGCGAGCCGAAATTCTACCGCACTTCCGAAACAGAATGTCGTTTAGAAGAACCGGGAAATTTTCTCTGCTACGCTTTTTGGGACGGGTATCCGTGTTGGCATCGCGCAACACTCCAAATTGTCGAAAATTATTTCAAAATTCAAAATTCGATTGAACGAGCAGAAAAGTCTAAAACTGTCGCCAGCGTCAACACTTGAGGTGTCGCCGGCGTGAACAGTTTCCGTATTTTCTTAAATTTTACTGACACACCTGTTTTTCAGTAAACTCAATATTTTCTTTGGTTTAGAGTTATTTTCACAACTTTCAAAATCTTCGGCATAAGATTTGTAATAAGGAGAATTGAAAATCAAATCCGAACCCAAAGAAAAAATGAATAACTTGATTTACCAAGGGAAAGAAAAACAAGGCGCACAATTAATGGCGGAATTGGAAGAAAAAATCGTTCGTTATGCCCGCGTTTCGCACTATATTTTGATTACCGGTGAGCGCGGCAGCGGCAAAACAACGATTGCCAAACGGCTTCACGAGCAAAGCGGACGGGCGAAAAAAGAATTTATCAACCTGAATTGTGCGAATCTTAACAAAGAATTGCTTGAATCCGAGCTTTTCGGCTACGAAAAGGGCGCATTTACCGGAGCCACTGCCCCGAAAGCTGGACTGTTTGAGATTGCCAACGGCGGAACGCTTTTTTTAGATGAAATCGGAGAAATTCCGCTCGGACTGCAAGCCAAACTTCTCAAAGCGGTTGAAGAAAAACACATCCGCCGCGTCGGGAGCAATGCCGAACGTGCGGTTGATACGCGAATCATCGCGGCGACTTCCGCCAATCTCGAAAAAATGGTTGAAGAGGGAAGTTTCAGGGCTGATTTATACGACCGTTTGAATATTTTGAATATCGAAACCGTCCCGCTCAGGTTTCAGAAAGAGAAAATCAAAGATTTATTGGAAACCGGTTTGAAAAAGGAGTGTGCGGAGGTTGGTCGGACTCGTCCGTTTGAAATTTCGGATGATGCTCTTGCTCTGCTCGAAAATTATGATTGGCACGGCAACTTTCGGGAACTGCACAATTTTTCGACCCGGCTCTCGGTTGAATGTTTTGACGAATCGGTTATTTCAGCCGCCGTAGTCAGCCGGATTTTAGGCGAAAGAATCAATCATTCGGAAGGATTTCAAGTCCACCAAAAAGCAGAAATTAACCTGACGAAATATGATTTTCGGGCGGCTAATACTCAAAATTTAATCACCGTTACTTTTGACCCGAAAACCGATGATCTCGCTCAAATTTATTTGAAAGCGGCGGGAAATGTCATCGCGCACGTTTTATCGGAAACGGGCGGTAATTTACGGCGGGCGGCGCAAATTTTAGGCGCGGATCACTCGACGCTTTCACGGATTATGACAAAATTCAACGCTCGCTGCGAAGTGAAAAATTTCCCGATTTCGTCATCAACCAAGACAAAAACCAAGGCAAAATTTGCCAGTGCCGCTTAGGGTTATCCATAATCAATATTTGGAATAAAAAACAAAAACAAAGTAAAAATTTATGACCGAAACCGAAGAAAAAAAAGAAGCTGTCAGCAACGCGCAGGATTGGGCAATAATTCCATTCGATGAAGCCGAAGATGAAGCGCGATGGACTCGCCTGATCGAAGAAACCGATAAGTTGATCGAAGAAGCCGCCGAATTGGAAGCTGTTCACGGTGAACTTTTAACGGAAAACAAATTGAGTGATATTGAGTTTTCAGAAAAACAACCTGAGGATGAGCTTTTTTGAGAAGAGCTAAAAATTCAAAAAAAACACTTTCTTGCCGGATGAAATATGCGTCCGGCTTTTTATTTTTCAAATCCCATCCGCACCAAAACGAAAAAAAAGCGGTTGGCAGAAAGGCGAAAGTTAAAACAACTTAAAAATTATGGAAATTTTAAGCAGCGGATCATTTATCAATCTTGAAAACCAAGAAAAAATCGAGCAGTTAAAATTTACTGCCGCAGAGTTGGCAAACGCGGCATTAGAAAGTAGTGGTTTCGTCAACGAAGAAGAACCGGCACGAGCCTTATCGCTCGAATTCTGGCAAGGTTTGGAATATATGTGCCGCGAAAGTGAGAGAGATGCGATTCAGAACATCTTTTTGAATCATTTTCTGGAGCGTCTAAGAGAGCATCGTGCACCTTTATCAACAAATCGTCTCTCTTCGCCAAACGATTCACAAATTGACTCTGCAAGCCCGATTGAAAGCCGACTTGATTCGGAGGATGAGTTTTTGGGTGTAATCGGGACGATCCGTTCGGATGCAGTTGTCAGCGAAGATTTTCAAACTCAACCCGAAGAAAATTCAAACATAACTGATGATTTTTCGGCGGAGGAAGATGATTCAGTTGAAGATATTGAAATCGAAACGGCGGAAACCTTTTTACCGGAATCCGAAGCATCCCTTGCAGTCTTGAATCCTGAAACAGAAACGTCGGATTCTAAAACAGAAGTTCAAGAAAAAGCGATTGTGAGCAGTAATGGTTTTGCCCTGCCTAAGAAAGAGCCGTATCAGTTCAATAAATGCACGGTGACAGTGGCGGTTCAACTGCTTCCGATGGACGAAAGTTCCAATAGCAGAAAAGCCGTTCTGAGTGTCAGAACGCACGATTTTGCACCGAACATTTCGCTGGTCGAACTTGACGAAAGCAATTTGACAGATTCAATGATGCCCGAACTGGAAAAGGTGTTGGCGACCTACAAGAGCGATTTGCCGCTCAAAGTAATGAACAAAATGAAGAAGGAGAAAATTTCCGCGAAAAGAAACGCGCCTAAGCCAAATACCCAAGCGAAAACTGTTTCACCAACTGCGGCAAAATCAAACGAACTTACTACTTCCCAATCCGCAGTATCCGAAACGGCTCAAATGCCTTCACCCGTAATTCCGCAACCGGCGCAAACGGGACTGCAAGGAAGCCTTTTCGGGTAATTTCACCCAACAAATAAAAAAGTTATGGAAACAACGAACACAACTACGGCTCAAAGCGATTCCGCCATTACTGAAAAAATGGCGGTCATTAAAATCGAAGGACAGGAATTTCCGTTGGAAACAGTGTTGGCTGAGGATGATAAAATGCTCAAAACCGTTCTCCAACCGCATTTCTCGTCCGTTGAAAATGCC
>CALMEH010000119.1 GCA_937863115.1 uncultured Acidobacteriota bacterium | reverse complement strand
GTTTGAGTGATCGCATCGTCGGAACTTCTAAAAATATACCAACGATTTTCCGAAGGTCGGAACACTGAAACATCCGCTCGACCGTCGCCATCGTAGTCGAATTGTGTTTTCGGCAGGATAGGATTATTTTGCAATCGGGCGATTCTGACTGCTGATTTTTGATTTATCTTATGAAATTCGCCGCCCATTAAAATTTTCCCGTCTGATTGTAAGTTAATGTCCCAAACTGCCGTGTTAGCAAAAGCGTTAAAAGTCGAATCAACCGAACCGTTAGCGTTCAGACGCGCAATGCCGTTGTGCGGCGTTCCCTGCACTTGCGACATCGAACCGCCGATTAAAATTTTCCCGTCCGCCTGAATTTTAACGCCCAAGACATTGCCGTTTGTGCTTTGAACAAACGAAGTGTCTAGCGTTCCGTCAACATTCAATCTACCGATGCGAACATTGTTGCTATTGCCGTTAAGCGCAGTAAATATACCGCCAACAACAATTTTGCCGTTCGTCTGCAAATCAAAATCCAAAACGGTATTATTTGCACCGCCCGGCGGGTTGAAAGTGGTGTCCAACGCGCCGTTGTCTGCTGTTAAACGTGCAATTCTGCCGCGAAGCGAAACCCCGATTTGCGTAAAATCGCCGCCAATTAAAACTTTTCCGTCGGGCTGTAAAAATATCTTCCGAACCGGTCCATTAGGCGGTATAAGAGCGAAATTGTCGTCAAGGGTTCCGTTTGAATTAAATCTGACAATATATTTGGTTGCAGAATTTACCGTTAAAATTCCAGCCACCAAAATTTGTCCGTTCGGTAAAACAGCAATATCATAAACAGAACCCGAAAGTAATGCGTTGAATCCCGTGTCTTGCGAACCGTCCGAATTTAATCTTTTCAACACGATTGGCGAAAGAGTAGTTTCGCCGATTAAAATTTTTCCGTCCGGTTGCAGTGCAAGTGCCTGAACAAACGTCGGAGCGAAGTCGTTAAAGTAAGGAACAAAAGAAGTGTCCAAACTTCCGTTTGAATTTATTCGCGCTAAAGAATTTCGGGCTACGCCGTTAATAAAAGGAAATTGTCCCGCAACTAAAATTTTTCCATCTGTTTGCGGTAAAATCTTACTTACTACGCCGATTCGCGTTACTTTTCCCGTAAAACTAAAATCTGTTGTGCCGACCGAATTCAAACGATGCAACGAATCAATCGATGTTGTTGTAAAAAGTATTCCGACAATCAATTTTCCGTCCGCCAAAACTTCGACATCGTTGGCAGTCGTATCTGTAAAAATCGCATTATTTATAAAATCGCCGTCGGGTGTTCCGTCTTGATTCAAACCCGTAACTGTTTGTTTTGCAACCGAGTTATAAGTTGAAAACGCGCCCGCGATAATGATTTTTCCGTCAGGTTTGACGGCAATATCTTTTACTGCGCCGTTTGCGCCCGGGTTGTTGAGATTAAAATTCAAATCCATTGTGCCGTCGGCGTTTATTCTCGAAATTCCGCCTTGCACGAAACCGTTCAGAATCGAAAAACTTCCGCCGACCAAAAATTGTCCGTTCGGCAAAACCTTGACCGCCTCGATTAAACCGTTGCCCGAAGTGATTGGCGTAAAACTCGTATCGGTTGTGCCGTCCGCATTAAACTTTCTCAAAAAAGGTTGATTTTGCCCGCCCGAACCCGGATTATTCAAACCGACTGCGATAATTTTACCGTCCGGCAAGATTTGAAATTCTCTTATATCCGCAACATTCGGCTGTGTAAAAGTGTTATCAAAAGTTCCGTCCGTATTTAAGCGAATTAAACTTCGTCTGTCTTCCGGGCTTATGAATCCAAACCAACCGCCGACCAAAATTTTTCCGTCCGACTGAAGTTTAATGTCGTAAGCCGTCCAAGCGGCGATTGCTTGATTAAACTCGACAATAAAGAAGGAAGAATCGAGCGAACCATCTGCATTTAATCGTCTTATGCCAATTTTTGCATCATTTACGCCGCGAATAAATCCGCCAACCAGAATTTTTCCGTCCGGTTGAACAGCAATCGCATAAATTGTCGCACCAATCCCCGAACCGTTATAAAAATCAGGCGGAAAAAAAGAAGTATCGACGCTTCCGTCTGCATTGAGTCTTCCGATTCCGGTTGCTGCAAAACCATTGATTTCGGTAAATTGCCCGCCAACGAGAATTTTTCCGTCGGACTGTTGCCTAATGACAAAAATATTTCCGTTTGTCCCGCCATATGCCGAAGCCGTAAATGTCGAGTCGAGTTCGCCCGCGCCAAAAGCCGTAAAACTAAAAGCCGCTCCGAAAATAAAAGTAAAAACCAAAAAAAGACTTTTCAGCCCGAAAAATTTTCCCACCATAATCATATTTCTCATCAAAAAATTTAGATAAATCGGAATCTCATCATTTTCCCGAATTATACGCCCGCAAAAATCTCAAGTAAAAGAATTTTCAAGTGTTTATAGGCAAAAATAGAAAATTTAATATTTTTTAATATTTCTTAATATTTTTGCCTAATTGCCTAACTTCGAGAACTAATCTAAAATTGACGAATTGAAATATGTCTTACCAAGTTATCGCCCGCAAATGGCGACCGAATACATTTGAAGAAGTTACCGGACAGGAAGCGATTACGCAGACTTTGCGAAATGCTGTCGAACACGACCGTTTGCATCACGCATATCTTTTTTCGGGCGCACGCGGCGTTGGCAAAACGACGACGGCGCGGCTTCTTGCAAAGGCTTTAAATTGTCATAAAACCGACAAACCGAATCCTGTTCCGTGTTCGCCGAATGATGAATCGGCTTGCGCTTCGTGCAAAGAAATTGCCGAAAGCCGTTCGATTGACGTTCTTGAATTTGACGCGGCTTCGCATACGGGCGTGGACGACATCCGCGAGATAATTTTGGAAAGCATCAACATCAATCCGGCGCGGGACAGATATAAAATTTTTATCATTGACGAAGTTCATATGTTGTCGAATTCGTCGTTTAACGCTCTTTTGAAAACTTTGGAAGAACCGCCGCCGAATGTCGAATTCGTAATGGCAACGACCGAATTACACAAAGTTCCGGCGACGATTCTCTCGCGTTGTCAGGAATTTGAGTTTCGGACAATTCCATTAAATAAAATATTTGCGCGTCTAAAATTGATTGCCGAAACCGAAAACATCAATATTTCTGACGAAGCACTAAAAGAAATTTCGCGTTCCGGCGAAGGTTCGATGCGCGATGCACAATCGAATTTTGACCAAGTAATCAGCTTTTCAGGCGAACAAATCGAAACGAAAGATGTCATCACCGCGCTCGGCATTGCGAGTGCGGAAATGCTCACGCGCACAGCAAAAGCGATTGCCGAAAACAAACCTACCGAGGTTTTGGCTGTCGTTGATGAACTGGTTTCTCGCGGACAAGATTTTCGAAATTTCAGCCGTGATTTGCTGGCTTTTTTCCGCGATTTGTTGATTTACAAAATGGCTGGCAACGTGGAAAATTTGCTGGACACGGCAGTTCTAAGCCAAGCAGAATTACAAGAAAATTCCGCGCCGTTTTCGGAAAGTGATTTGATAAGATTTTTCAATTCGCTCGGTGAAACCGAATCAAAACTGCGCGAAGCATTACAGCCACGCTACGTTCTCGAACTCGGTTTAGTGAAATTGGTTGAAATGCGCCGCGTTCAGCCAATTGAGCAGATTTTGGAAAGACTTGCCAAACTCGAAACCACATTGGCAAACGGAAATGTTTCGTTTGAAACGGAAAAAAAAACTCTGAAAACTGAGGTTTCATCGAAAAACTTTGATTTTCCGGCTGGGGAAGTTCCCTTTCCGACGAAAGAAGTTCAAAGTTCAAAGTTTCAAATTCCAAGTTCTACGGAATTAAATATTACTGATAATAAACTACAGAATGAACCTGGAATTGCCGATTTGGAATCTGAAAACGAAGCTGAAATCGAAATCGCTCCGCCTTTTGAAGTTGCCGAAACTGTCAATCAATCTGAATTTTCAAATTTAAATTCTGAAATTAAAATGGAAGAATTAAATTTTTCAAATCAGTTTGAATATCAAAAATCGAAAACCGAAGACCAAAAACCCGAAACGGATATTCTCGCAAATTTTCAATCGCCTGAATTTCTCGATACGCTTCAAATAAAAATGCTGCCCTTGACGGCGGAAGAATTGGAACATATTGACGATAAAAATCTCGATGAAGCCTTTGAAAGAAAACTCGAAAGACTTGGAGATAATCTTTTTCCAATAAAAAATGCTTCAAAAATTGTTGAAAATGCTCTGCAATTAAACGTCGTACAAGTCGAAGTTTCAAACGGAAATTCAGCCACAGCCGCCGCGCCGGCGCGAGATTTTTCCGCTTTTATTCCAAATCTCGATGAAGAAGAAACCGAAACCGAACTTCCCGTGCTTTCAGAAAATCCAACCGAAGAAGAAATGCTCGCCTACGCTCACGCGCATCCGCTCGTGAAAAAAGCCCTGCGAATTTTTCGCGGGAAAATCACTTTAAGAAAGTGAAAAAGTGAAAAATTTTAATTTACAGAATCAACCAACTTTTTCACTTTTTTCGGAACAAATTAAATTTCACTTCGTATGATAAAACGGAGGTGATTTTCTAATATGCGTGAACCTTGGATAGCCGGTTTATTAAGTCTTTTAGTTCCCGGTGTCGGACAAATTTATAACGGTAGAATCGTTATCGGCATACTTTGGCTCGTTTTAACAGGTGTTTCGTGGATTGGAAGCGTCGGATTTTTGGGCTGGGTCGTCCATTTAATCGCCGCTTGGTGTGCTTACAGCTTCGCCAAAGACAATCCCGTCAGATAGCAATTCATCTCTCTCATACAATCCTCCTTTGCGCCCGATGTTTCCGGCATCGGGCTTTTTTTATTTCACGAATTAACGTAAAATTAAATTCAACGGTCTTTTTTCGTCGAAAAATTCAATTTATATGGTTAAAGAAGGAATTCCCTTTGTTCTCGTGCCGCTTTTGATTGCCGCAATTTTCGCTTTTCTCCTTTTTTGGATTGGCGGCGTAGCTTATATCATTGTTTGCGTTTTTTGCGTTTTTCTCGCCCTTTTTATGGCGTATTTTTTCCGCGACCCAATTAGAAATATTCCGACGGATGAAAATATCATAATTTCCGCCGCTGACGGCAAAGTTACACGAATCGAAGTAAACGAAAACGGCAAACTAGTCAGTGTTTTTCTTTCGCCGATTGACGTTCACATAAATCGTGCGCCGATTGCCGGAAAAATCATTAAAGTTGATTACCAAAAAGGCAAAAAAGTTCCCGCCACGCGCGATGATTCGAGTTTTGTCAACGAACGCAATTCAATTACTCTTCAAAACGAAAAAATGACGGTCGTTTGCACGCAAATTGCCGGAATTTTGGCGCGGCGCATTGTTTGTTGGAGTAAAACAGGCGATAATCTTGCAATCGGTGAAAAATACGGATTGATAAAATTCAGTTCACGCACCGATTTGCTGATGCCGAAAGAAGTCGAAATCCTAGTCA
>CALMEH010000118.1 GCA_937863115.1 uncultured Acidobacteriota bacterium | reverse complement strand
GCCAAGATAAAACTCGTGCCTGCCGAGTTGCGGGAAGCACCTCCCGAAATGCGGCGGCGACCTGCCAATTTACAACTCTGACCTGCCAACTTGCGGCGGACATCTGCCAATTTACAACTGCGACCTGCCACGGTGAAACTGCGACCTGCCGGAATGAAACTCGCGTCTGCCGAAATCGGTTTGGGTTTGGACGGGTTGCAAGAGTCGGCTGATTTTGTGCGGACGAAGGCGGAAACACGGGTGTTAAGGAGTGTGTTCACGGTTATGTCTTTTGACACACTCCTTGACAGTTGTGTTTCCGCCTTTGTGGAATCTGCGATTTTGCTAATACGCGGCGGGAATCGGCATATCGCCGTTTAGTCCGAAATGTTGAATGATGTAGGAATTATTCGAGCTTCGGAAAACATACCAATTTCCCTCGCTTGGACGGAAAACGCCGAAATCGGTTTTGCCGTCTTTGTCGTAATCGCCCGGCACGGGAACATCGTTCTGCATTCCCCATTGGAGGATTTTGAAATTGCCGTCCGAGCTTTGCGCGACATACCAAACGCCTGTTGATGGGCGGAAAATTGTGAAATCCGCCATCCTGTCGCCGTCAAAATCGCCGACGAGCGGAATGTCGCCGTTTAAGCCGAATTGGTAGATTTTATAACCGCCGTCCGAGCTTTGCCAGACATACCAAACACCGGTGCTTGGTCGCCAAATCGTCAAATCGGCTTTGCCGTCGCCGTCGTAGTCGCCGACGAGCGGAACGTCGCCGTTTAATCCGAATTGCCGAATATCGTAAGCATTATCCGAACTTTTTTGGATATACCAAACGCCCGTGGAGCCGCGCCAAACCGCAACGTCCGTCTTGCCGTCGCCGTCGTAATCGCCTTGCACGGTTTTGTCGGTTGCGATGCCGAGTTGGGCAACGCGGACTTGGGCGTTTGAGCTTTGCCAGATATACCAAGTGCCGTTGCGATAGACGGCGTAATCGGTTTTTCGGTCGCCGTCGTAATTGCCCGGAACGGGCGTGTCGCCGAAACTTCCGCCGCCGAATTGATAAGCCGTCGCGTTGCCGTCGGTTGAACGATTAACATACCAAACGCCGTTTGAAGGTCGCCAAACCGCGACATCGCTCATTCCGTCGCCGTCAAACTCGGAACGCGCAAGCTGTAAAGTCCCCGTGTAATCGCCGTTTGTCTGATTGGTCGAAATGTTGAAATAAGAGCGTTTTTGCGGCGAAAATGTGTAATCATCTTTCGCGGCACGAAGCACATAACTCGCAAATGTCGGCACATTCGGAATTGTATAATTGCCGTTGGCATCGGTGGTTGCAGTCGCAACAACTATTGTTTCGGGGGAATTTCTGAGCGTCATCGTAACGCCTTCGATGCCTTCGCTGTTGCGGTTCACAATTCTTCCCGAAATCGAAACGGGCGTGTTGTTTGTAACCGTGATGTTGATGGAAACGCTCGTTTGCAAACCGCCGTTGTCGCGTGCCGTTGCCCAAAGCGTGTAACTTCCGGGCAGATTCGGTGTCCAATTAAAATTCAATGTGCCGTTGTTCGTTTCGCCGATTGTTGTGCTGAACGAATTTCCAACCGCCGTCATTCTGAAATGAACGACGTTGCCGTCAATGTCAGTCGCCGTTGCGCCAATCGGAATCGGTGCGGGCAGGTTGAATGTTGCGCCGTCGGTCGGGCTGTTTATCGTAACGCTCGGCGGTTCGTTCATCGCAGACGAAACGAAATCAACATCAACATTTTCAATCGTCATATTCGTAAAAGTCTGCGATTCGGGCGTAAAAGTCATCGTTCCTGTGGGTTGAGGCGTAACCGTGTAATTTCCGCCGGAAGGAAGATTGAAAAATCCGTAAGTCCCAAAACTGCCTGTTGTAGAAGTTTGATTTATCGGATTTCCGTTTGCTGTTCCCGTCAGACGAACCGTAATTCCGGGCATAAATCCGCCGCCCGGATTCGTAATGTCGCCAACGATGCGAACTGTTGTCGGCGCGGCGTTGACCGTTACGCTGACCGTCGCGGAATCTCTGACTGCGCCCGTCGAATCGAATGCGCGGGCAAAATATGTGTAATTTCCTGCCGCGACGTTTGTTAATTGAAATTCAAAAGGCGCGGTCGTATCGGTTCCGAGCAGAGTGTTTGTCCCGAATTGACGATAAAATTCAACCCGTGAAATCGTTCCCGCACCGCTCGAAGCGTTTGCGGCGAGATTGATGGTTGCCGGAGCGGTAAAAATTTCGCCGTTCATCGGACTCGCCATTTCAACCGTGATTTGTGTTTGCCGAACGGCTGAAAAATTTTGATTTGTCCAATTTATGTAGCCTAAAAAGCCGATGTTTCGCGTTTCGGGATTGAATGTGTAATTTTCCAAAGACGGCGTAATTATAACTGCATCATTCGGCGTTGTTGCCAAATCCGTGAAAAGATAATCGCCGTTTGCGTCTGTTGTCGTGTTCGCCGTGATATTCGGATTTGTCGGACTCATCAAACTCAAAGCGACATTTGCCACACCTGCATTTGTGATGCTGTCCGTGATGCGCCCCGAAATCCGATGATTAAACGGATTGACGACAATATTTACAGGTTGCGATGTAACCTGAACATTCTGTGCCGTAAAGCCTTTCGCCGTAATTGTGTAATTTCCGCGATTATTGACGCGCCAACTCGTTGTCCAAGGCGCAGAAGTTCGTCTGCCGATGAGCGTGTTGTTCTGGTCATACCATTCCACCAAAACTATCGAAGAAGAAACCTGTGCGCCCAAAGGCACATCGCTTCCTTCGACAAAATTTTGCCCGTCAAGGGGACTCGTAATCTGAATGCTCGGCGCGGAATTATCAATCACAAAAACGTGAACCGTCGGTGTTGAATAACCGCGTCTGCCAAGTTCATCAGTCGGAATCGCATAAAGCGCGTAAGTTCCAATCGGCACATTTGTCCAAGTAAATTCGTAAGGCGCGGTCGTGTCCGTGCCAAGCGGAATGTTGCCCAAAGTGCTGTGATACGCGACAAAATCAACTTTCTGAATTGAATGTCCATCGGGGGCAGACGCGGTTGCTTGAATGTTTATCGTCGCCGGTGCGCTGAAAGTTTGTTGATGCGTCGGAGTCGTAATCACACCGATTGGCTGTTCGTTTGGCTGAACCGTAAAATCGGCAAACTGATTGGCTTGCAGATTGTTGAAAACCTCGCTTTCAGGCGTAATCAGATAACCGATTTTTCGCGCCGAAACCGTATAATTTCCGCCCGCAGGCAAACCGCCGAAATTATATTGCCCGACACCGTTTCCGCTGTAAGACAAAACCACCGAACGATTTACCGTTCCCGACAAAGTTACGACAACTGATGATTGGTCAGAGCTAAAAGTCGTGTCGTTGACCGTTCCGCTGATTGAATAAATTGCTTGAGATTCATCGGTTGCGCCGATTTTCATTATAAAACCGTCGGGAATTGTCGAACTCGAAGGATTGCCGCGAGTCGTTTGCGGAGCGTTCAAAGTTGTCGGAATGTAATGCGTTTCGCCCGTCAAAAATGCGTTGTTTGAAGCGTCCAAAGCAATCGCTTTCACGCCGCCCGTGCCGAGCAAACTTGAAAAAACAATATCGCTTGCAGTTGAATTAAACCGCGCCAAAAACATCGAGCCGAGATTACCTTGCAAAGAATTGCGAAGCGGAAAATTCAAATTTGCCGAAGATGTTTCGCCCGCGATAAACGCTTCGCCGTTGTTTGCAACTTTTACAGCAAACGCTTTATAACAGCTTGTGCCGCCGAAAAACTGCGAATAAACAAGACCTGTTCCGGTCGGATTCAATTTCGTCAAAAAAGCATCTTCGCTGTTGTTCCAAATCGTGTCAAACGCTCCGGCAGTCGTCGGAAAATTTGCATTTTCGGTCTGTCCCGCGACGTAAGCATTGCCGTCTGCATCAACGTCAACGCCCCAAACTCTGTCCGATTGCAAACCGCCGCCGAGATAGGTTGCATAGCTCAAAGCCGTTCCGTTTGGATTGATTTTTGCGACAAAACCGTCAGTTCCGCCGCCGTAAGTCGTCTGAAATGCGCCTGCTGTTGCGGGAAAATCCGTTGAAAGCGTATAGCCTACAAGATACGAATTATTGACTGCGTCAACCGCTAAATCGAAAGCAAAATCGGCGTTATTTCCGCCCAAAAGCGTTGCCCAATTTGCGTTTCCGTTTGTGCTAAATTTTGCTGCAAACGCATCGCTTCCCATTACCGCGCAACTTGCGCCCGAACACGGCGCAGATTTTAAAACTCCCGCTGTTGTTGGAAAATTCGATGAAGTTGTCGAACCCGTTAAATACAAATCGTCGTTCGCCAGACGGATTCTTTGTCCAGAATCGCCTTGGCTTCCGCCGTAAAATGTCGAAAAAAGAAGTGCCGAACCTGTCGGATTCAATTTGGAGATAAACGCATCGCCATTACCGCCGAAAGTCGGTTGGTGCGCGTTGACAATCGGAAAACTCGCGTGGTCGGTTGCGCCCGTGATGTAAGCGTTTCCGTCTGCATCAACCGCGATTCCGTAACCGACATCAGAGCCTTGATTCGTTCCTAAATAAGTGGAATAAACAAGCGACGTTCCCGCCGGATTGATTTTTGAAACGAACGCATCAAACCCGTAAACGCTCGAAGCAATAGGCAAAAGCGTCGTTTTCAACGCTCCCGCAGTAACGGGAAAATTAACTGAAACCGTGTAACCCGTAACGTAAGCGTTACCTCCCGCATCAACCGCAATATCCAAACCATAATCGCTTTGGTCGCCGCCGAGATAACTCGAATATGCCAAAATCGGGTCAATTACCAATTCTTTTGATTTATCATAATCGGCGAGTTTGAATGAAACATCATTTTTACCGATTTTCTCGTAAATCGCCGCGATTTCTCGGCGTTCGCCGTCAATTTCTTGATACGCAAAAGGTTTATGCTGACGAATTGTGCCGAGTGCGGTTTCGAGCAAAAGGTCGCCCGATTTTTCATCAATTTTGACAGATTTCGCTCCTTCAAAATTTAATTTAATTTGACTCGCATTTGCATTGGGCGCAACGACAAAATCGTATTCTAAACGCCTCTGATTGCCGTAATAAACGATGTCAATGCCTTCATAAACCTTTTCAAATTTGACTTTACCGAAATTTGCAACATCGGTTTGCCATTTCGCCGAATCGTTGCCGATAAAATAATTCGTCTTGCTCGTTAACTCGTCCGCACCTTTCGCATCCGAAGAATTTGCGCCGCGGACATTCATTTTTAGAACGGCGGTTTGTCTTTTTTCTTTTGTTTTTTGGCCCTTTTTTTAAAAGAGCGGGGCGGGTTTGTCTTTGGGAAAAATTCCGTAACCTTTTCCGCGTGAAAAAAATTTGACGCTTTCATCGGTTTGACCTTGATTCGGTTCAAAATGAAGCGGCAAATTGCCATAACTTTCTGCGATTTGCAGATTTTTTTCGGCTTGGTTTTTTTCCGAAACCGTCATTTCGTCAGAAAAATGCGCTGTCTGATTTTCTTCAACTAAATTAACGAAAATGACTGAAAATACACCGATTAGCGTAATAAATAAAATGATTTTTTGGTAGCTTTTCATAAGATAACTCCTTTTTTGACAGCAACAGTTATCTCTACAGTGATTTTCAGACAGGAAAAAAGACATTTGACAAACAATCTCTGCAAGCGACCAAATTCGGATTTTTTAATTTTGTCATCTGCGGCGTTCAAAACGATTTTCTTGTTGAGCAAATCGTTCGATTTCGCGGTTAAATTTTCCGTATTCGTCAAAAAGCGGATAAAGTTGGGCGTTTGGGGCAAGAAATGCGGCGCGGAGTTCGACGGGGCGAGTTCCGGCGCGGTTTATAATTTTAACTTTTGTGCCGCGAACTTCTTCAATCCACGCGGCAAATTCTTCAGCGTTGCCGATGGTTGCCGAGAGCAAAAGGAGACGAATTCGCGGCGGCGAAAGAATAATCGCTTCTTCCCAGACGTGTCCGCGATCTTCATCCGCCAAGTAATGCGCTTCGTCTAAAATCACAAAATCGGTGCGGACTTGTTCCCCGTTTCTCAGCGCGTCAAACAGTTGATTTCGATAGATTTCCGTCGTGCCGACAATCAGTGGTGCATCGTAATTTTCCTTGCGGTCGCCCGTTAAAATTCCGACGTTTTCTGCACCGAATTCATTTGAAAATTCGGTGTATTTTGAATTTGTTAAGGCTTTGAGCGGCGTTGTATACCAAGCACGTTTGCCCTGT